>JACQBB010000101.1 GCA_016194625.1 Elusimicrobiota bacterium
GACTCGTCCTCGAGCATCAGCGGCAACGGCACCGCCACCGGCAGCCGCTGACGCTCAGCGCCGCTCGGAGAGAGAAGCGGCCGCGCGGAGGTTCCGCGCGGCCGCTTCGTTCTTCGGGTCCAAGGCCAGGACGGAGCGATAGGCGCCCGCGGCCTCGCGGAACCGTCCCAGGCGCGCCAGCGTGTTGCCGAGGTTGAGGCGGGGCTCGACGAAACGCGGGTCCAGACGGGCCGCCTCCGCGTAATGCGGCAGGGCCGCCGCGAGCTTCCCCTCGTCGCACAGGATGTTGCCCCAGTCGTGGTGCGCCAGCGCCCGCGTCGCGGCGTCGCCGGACGCGACCGCGGAGCGGAACTGCGCCTCGGCCGGGGCGTAGCGGCGGGCGGCCGTCTCGAGCAGGCCCAGGTCCACCCGCGAGACGGCATCGGCCGGCTCGACCGCGAGGGCGGCTTCGAACGCGCCGCGCGCCTCCGCGCCGCGGCCGGAGGTCATCAGCGCCAGGCCCAGGCCGCGCCAGGCCTCCGCCGACGGGCGCGACGCCAGGGACGCCCGGTACTCGCGTTCGGCGTCCCGCTCCCGTCCGAGACGCGCCAGCGCGTCGGCCAGATGCGCGCGCGTGAGCGCGGCGTCCGGCGCGGAGCGCAGGCGCGCGGCGAAGACCTCCGCGGCCGGCGCCCAGCGGCCGCGCGAGGCCAGATAGACGCCCCACTCGTCGGCGATCCCCGGGGACCCCGCGCCCAGGCGGTACGCCTCGGACAGCTCGCGCTCCGCGGCGGCGTGGTCGCCGCGCTCGGCCGCGGCCGCGCCCAGGTTGGCGTGGAAGCGCGCGTCCTCCGGGTAGACCGCCGCGGCCCGCGTCCACAGCGCGACGGAGTCGCGCCAGGTGGCGGCTTGGCGCCCGGATCGGACTCCCAGGGCGAGGACGACGGCGCCGGCCAAGCCCCACGTCTCCGCCCGCCGGCGTCGCGCGGCAGAGAGGAAGGCCGCCCCCGCGAGCACTGCCAAGGGAAGCCCCGAGAGGTTCGAGTAGCGGTCGGCGGCCAGGTGCGGGCCGTACTTCATCAGGCCGACGACCGGGAACAGGGCGGCGAGATAGACCGCCGCCGCGGCCAGACCCGCGGGCGCGCGCCGGCGCAGAGCCCAGACCGAGGCCAGGCCCGCCGCGACGCCGAGAGCGGAGAGGACGAAGCGCGCCTCCAGCGGATGGAGGTCGAACGGCATCCGGTGCAGGAAGGCCAGGTCCGACGGCCACAGCGTCTTGCGCGCGTAGAAGGCCAGGCCGTAGGCGACCTGGGCCGCGCGCTGGGCCGGCGACCAGACCGCGGCGGAGGCCGCCAGCTCTCCCTCCGCGCGCGCGGCCCAGACGCCGACGGCGCCGAAGGCGCCCGAGAGCAGGAACAGCGGCCACTTCTCCGCGGCGCGCGCGACCAGCTCGCGCGGCGAGGCGATCCGCCGCAAAGGGAACCAGTCGAGCGCGAGGGCCGCGACCAGCGCGCCGGGCGCGTTCTCGTCCTCGTCACCGCCGCGGCCGAGGACGAGCAGGCGCAGGGCGACGAAGTAGAAAAGGACGGCGCCGGCGCAATGCCAGAGAAGACTTTGCAGGTGATAGCCGCCGGGCTCCATCCCCCACAGCGCGTGGTCCAGCGCCAGCGTCAGCCACGCCAAGGGCTGGTACACGCTCTGGAGCGTGTTGGTGAACATCCAGCGCAGGTTCTCATAGGCGAAACCGCGGAAGTGCGGGTTGTTCAGCAGGTAGACCGGGTCGTCCCAATCCACGAAGCCGTTGTCGAGGACCCCGCGGAAGGCGAGGAACGCGGCGGCGAAGACGAGGAACGGCGCGACGCGCGTGAGGCGGACGCGGCCCGTCATGTCACGACGGGCGGCGCGCGACCGCCAGTAGGGAGGTGCCGCCCTTCAAGTCGGCGCGCCTCAGCCACGCGCGCTCGAGAGCGCCCAGCGCGCGCAGGGCGGCGTTCGCCGCGCGGCCGACGCGCGGGAACTCGACCCCGTCGCCGGCGGCGCGGGCGCGGCGCTTGGCCGCCGGGACCAGGTAGGAGAAGATCGCGGTGCAGCGCTCGACGCGCAGGCCCGCGCCCTCCAGGACGGAGCGCAGGGACGCCTCGTCGTAGCGGCGGCGGTGGCCCAGGCGTTCGTCCCAGGCCGACCACAGCGCGGGGTCGGCGGGCACGGTGACGCACAGCGTGCCGCCCGGGCGCAGGAGCGACCGCAGGCGCCGCGCCAGCGCGGCGTCGTCGGCGTGCTCCAGCACGTCGAGCGCCGAGACGAAGTCGAAGGCGGCGGCATGGTGGTCCAGCCAGGAGACGCGGCCGGACTCCAGCTCCGGCGCCAGCGCGCGGCGCGCCCAGTCGCCCTCGTCCCAGGCCCACACGCTCAGGCGGCGCGAGGACGCGGACAGCGCGCGCGCGAAGCCGCCCTCGCCGCAGCCGTAGTCCAGCACGGCGCGCGCCCGGGGCGGGACGGCGGCCAAGGCCAGGCGGTAGCGGTGGCGGTGCCAGAAGTAGCCCGGCGGGACGGACTCCAGGTGCTCGCGCAGGGCGGCGCTCACGCGGGCGCCTCGTCGGCCGGGCGGGCCCGGGAACGGGCGGCGTTGACCGCGGCCAGGCCGTAGCCGGCCAGCGCCAGCGGCGACATCTTCGCCCGGCCGCCCAGGCGCGGCCGGCGGGCGACCTTCACGCTCGCGACGCGGTACGGCCCCGCGGCCAAGGTGGCGGCCAGGTGGCGGAACGGCGGCGCGGCCAGCAGGTCGTCGGCGACGTCGGCGCGGAAGGCGCAGTAGTTGCCGTAGGGCAGGTCGAAGCCCAGCGCCAGGCGGAACAGGACGCGGTACGCGGCGTGGCCCGCGCGCCACCACAGCGCCTCGGCGCGGCCCGCGCGCTCGGCGAAGACCACCTCGTGCGAGTCGAGGAGGGCGAGCAGGGCGGGCAGGGCCGCGGGATCGTCCTGGCCGTCGGCGTCCATGGACAGCAGGCGCTCGGCGCCGGCGGCGCGGGCGCGGCGGAAGCCCTCGGCCAGCGCGCGCTGGTGGCCGGCGCGCGCCGGCAGGGACGCGACGGTCAGGCGGGCCGGGCGGTCCGACGGGACGGCGGCGTCCCAGGCGGCGCGCACGGCGGCGACGGTCCCGTCGCGGGAGCCGTCGTCCACGACGACGACCTCCAGCGCCGACCACGGCAGGCCGCGCAGGGCCCCGAGCAGGGCGGCGAGGACGGGGCCGATGACGGCCTCCTCGTCATGGACCGGGAGGACGACGGCGAGGCGCGGGGCGCTCACCTCGTCATTTTAGCAATATCCCGTCGGAGGAGCGCTCCTAGGGCTTGCGCTTGAGGATCTCCTCGCGCAGGTCCAGGATGACCTGCACGTAGTTGTCGGAGTGGTTGTACGAGAAGAGCGCGCGGCCGATCTTCGACGAGGCGGTGAACGGGGCGGCCGGGTCGTAGCCCGCGCGGGCCAGGTAGTCGGCCGCGGAGGCCAGCGCGTCGGGCCACTGGTCCAGCATCCGCTTGCCGTCGCCGTCGAAGTCCACGGCGACCAGGTTGTAGGTGGACGGCTCGAACTGGACGAAGCCGAACGCGCCCGCGTACGAGCCCAGCACCGCGTGCGCGTCCATCCCCTGCGCGTGGGTCATCTTGAGGAACTCGGCGGCCTCACGCGCGGCCCAGGCGGAGCGCTGGGGCACCTTCTGCACGATGGTGTCCAGCGCGTCCACGACCTGGTACTTGCCGGTCGCGGTCCCGTAGCGCGTCTCCACGCAGACGAGCCCGACGAGCAGGACGCCGTCGACATGGTACTTGGCCTGGACCGCGTCCAGCAGGTCGCGGTGGTCGCGGACGAACCGGACGCCGGCGTCCAGGTTGGCGTCGGTGACGAAGTACTTGCGGTACTGGTCGTAGGGGACCGGCGGCACCGGCTTGGTCGGCGTGCCGAACTTGGCGGGGATGTCGGCGTACAGCTTGGCGCGCGGGTCGGCGAACACGGCGTCCACGTACGCGTCGGGCACGCCCGAGCCCGCCAGCTTCCGCTTGATCAGCGCGACCGCCTGCGCGGGCGGCAGCTCGGCCAGCGCGAGCGCCTTCTGTCCGGCGACGGCCGCCGCGAACTCCAGGCGGAACCGCGCCAGGTCCTCGGCGACGGCGGCGTCGGCGACCTGCGCGGACGCGCCGCGCGCCGCCGAGAGCCACAGGACCGCCGCGAGGACGGGCGTCATGCCCCTATTATAATCGGTCGGCGAGGAAAGTCGAGGCGATCCTGGCCAGCGCGGCGCGCTTCTCTAATAGACCGTGGTCGCCCCCCTTCAGCACGGTCAGGCGCGTCCCGCGCGGCGCCAGCGCCGCCAGCCGGCGCGACACCGCGAGCGGGATCGTCTCGTCGCGGTCGCCGTGGACGAGCAGCAGCGGCGCCTTCATGCGCGGGACGGCCCGCGCGGGGTCGAAGCGGGTCAGCGCGGCGCGGAAGTCGGCGTGCAGCGCCGCCGGGGCGGGCGCGTTCAGCGGGCGCGACAGGCGGGCGATGAAGTCCTTGGTGCCGGGCCCCAGCATCTCGGGGCCGCCGCACGGCGCGACGGCGACGACGGCCTTCAGCGCGGGCTCGGCCGCGGCCAGGTTCAGCGCGGTCCAGCCGCCCATGCTGAAGCCGAACACGGCGACGCGGCGCGGGTCCACGAAATCGAGGCGCTTCATCGCGCGCAGGGCGGCGCGGGCCTGCGGGACGAGCGTGGTGAAGCGGTACGCGCCGCCGCTGCCCCACGCGCCCAGGAAGTGCGGCGCGGCCGACGCCACGCCGCGCGCCAGCAGGGCGCGCTGGACGTCCACGCTCTTCTCCGCGCCGGGGAAGCCGTGCAGGAACAGCACGGCGGGGAAGCGCCGGCGCTCGGGGCCGGCGGGGCGGTGATACGGGACGAGCATCCTGTGTCCCTGGACGCGGAAGACCTCGGTGCCGGAGCGCGCGCGCATGCGGGCATTGTAGCGTATCTCGTATAATGTCCGTCGTGGCGGCGAAACCCTCCGGCGTCCCTCCCCAGGTCATCCTCGGCATCGCCGGCGGCAGCGGCTCGGGCAAGTCCTGGCTGGCGAAAGCCGTCGCCGAGGCGTTCCCCGGCCGCGCGACCGTCGTCTGCCACGACTGGTACTACAAGAGCAACGGCCACGTCCACGACGAGGAGGAGCGGCGCCGGCTCAACTTCGACCACCCGAACGCGCTGGAGACGGCGCTGATGTCCCGCCAGCTCGACGAGCTGGCCGCGGGCCGCGCGGTGGACGCGCCGATCTACGACTACGCGACGCACACGCGGCTGGCCGAGTCGCGCCGCGTCGAGCCGACGCCGCTGGTGGTCATCGACGGCATCCTGATCCTGCACGAGAAGACCCTGCGCGACCGCATGCACCTCTCGGTGTACATCGAGGTGCCCGACGACATCCGCCTGATGCGCCGCGTGCGCCGCGACTGCAAGGAGCGCCGCGTGGAGCTCGACGAGACCCTGCGTCTCTACGAGGACTTCGTGCGGCCGATGCACCAGCGCTTCGTCGTCCCCTCGTCGCACCACGCGACCTGGATCTGGTCCCAGCTGGACGACCGGAAGTTCCCCGACCTGCTCATCGAGGACCTGAAGCGCCGCCTCGACGGCAAGGTCCCCGCCTAGCGCGGGGCGTAGAACTCGAGCGCGGCGCCTCCGCGAGCAGGGATGAAGGTCCCCCGCCCCGGCGCGCGAAAGACCCGCCCGCGCTGGGCCTCCTGACCCTGTCGCCGGCGCCGGGACGCGGCTAGACTGATGATGGAAGATGACGACACGGACCGCCGCCCTCGCCGCGCTCCTCGCGGCCCTGGCCGCCCCCGCCTGGACGGCCGGGTGGACCGTCGACGCCGTCGTGCGCGGCCGCGATCCGGACGCGGCGGCCCGGTTCCTCGCCGACGAAGACGGCCGGCGCGAGCTCGCGGCGCGCGACCCGGACGCGTTCCGTTCCGCCTTCGCGGCGGCGACGGACCTGAAGAGCGTCGCCGACATCATCCGCGCCAAGGACAGCAGCGAGCGGTACGTCCGCGACGGCCTCCAGGCCCTCCCCGGCTGTGAGTTCTGCCAGCGCCCGGCCGAGCTCGAGGCCTGGGCGCTCGAGAACCTCCGCGACGCGGACCGCGACGCGCTGCGCGTGCTGGCGAACGCGCTGTACGACTGGGACACGCTGCCGTCCGCGCTCCGGGCCCGCCTCTCGTCCGAGGGCCGGACCCCCGCGGCCTGGACGGCCTTGGACCTGCCGGAGCGCACGGCCCTCGTCACCCCGTGGCTCGACGAGACCTACGCGCGGCTGATGAGCGCGATGCCGCGGACCGAGGCCGAGTTCGCCGATTATAAGAAGGAGCTGGACTGCTCCCTGATGATGCCGCCGGAGAAGAGAGCCCTGCTGTGGTCTCGCGTCGCCGCGCTGGAGATGTCGGTCAAGCGCCTGGCCGAGCTCCGCCGGCGCGCGGCCGCCGCGGAAGGTCCCGAGGCGGCCGTCGCCGCGATCCGGGCCGGATCGGCGTCCTCCCTGGAGGAGCGCCTGAGCATCCTCTCCCGGGCCTTCGACGGGCTCGGCTCCGCCGACGCGGCGCTGGCGGTCGCGGCGCCGGCGCAGGCCGGCCAGGCGTTCGACGACGCGTCCCGCGCCGCCGTGGCGACCATGCTCCGCTCCGCGCTGTTCATCAAGATCGCGGGGACCTGGGCCGGCGACGAGACGATCGCCTTCTACGCCGCTCATCCCCTCGATCTGCGCATCGCCCCGGAGACCAGCGTGAGCACCGTCGGCTCCTACAGCCGGCGGGACGGAGCCATCCGCTTCAGCGAGGGCTTCATCGTCAAGTTCCTCAAGGCCCACGGCCGCACGGTCCGCGACCTCCAGACGGACGGCCCTCTCCTCGACGCGCTGGTGACCGACGTCGCCGCGCTGTTCGTCCACGAGGCGACCCACCAGCGCCAGAAGGCCTGGACCGTCGAGTCCGTCCAGACCGACCTCTACAGCCAGGACGACGAGATCGAGGCCAAGGAGAACGGGGCCCTGTTCGTCCTCCAGAAGTCCCTGCAGGACCCCGCCTTCCGCGCGCGCCTGCAGGCCGACGCCCGCGAGGACGGCCCCGCGATGGACGCGGCCGTCGAGGCCAACGACCTCCGGGACATGGGGCCCGCGGCCTACCGCGACAGCATCCGCCGGACCTATTCGCCGATCCCGTCCCTCGAAGGCAGCGTCCACGAGGAGCAGGCCCGCGTCGCCGACGAGCTCCGCTTCGTGGAAGGGGAGCTGGAGCGCCGCAAGACCCTGCCGGCCGAGGAAGCGGCCGCGCTGGAGAAAGGCTTGCCCCGGCCCCGGGGCGACGGGAGCCGCGCGGCCTGGGAGCGCCTCGTCCGGCTCGCGCCGAACGCCGAACTGCGCGGCGCCGCCGACCACTTCCGCCGCCTCATCGCCGACCCGGCCGCCTACGACGCCCGCCGCTCGCGCCAGCGTCGCTTCGACGCCCTGCTCGAGGAGCGCCTGACGGGCCTCCTGGCCTCCGGCCCCGCGCGGCCGCCGCGCCGAAAGGACCCGGTGCCCGCGCCGTGACCGCCGCGCTCCTCGCCGTCCTGCTCGCGCTCCCCCTCCGCGCCGCGGCGCCCGGGGCCGCGGCGCTCCCGTTCGAGTGCCCGACGCCGCCGGGCTGGTCGTCCGCCGTCGAGGATTCGGCCCTGCGCCTGACCGGGGCCGCCGACCGCGACGGGCTGGCCTCGATGATCCTGGTCCGCTACTACCCCGCCGGGGACCAGGGCTTCGCGGACGCCGACGCCTACGTCGCGCGGCAGACGGGCGCCCCGCTGTTCAAGGTCCCGGGCGAGGAGCGCGGACCGGCCGTCGCCGCGACGGTCGCCGGGCGCAAGGCCCGCCGCGTCGTGCAGACGCGCTTCGCGCGCTGGCCGGACCACGCGCCGGACTCGAAGCGGGTGCGCCGGCGCGTCGAGCACGTGGTCGTGCCGGCGGCGCAGGGCTTCTACGTCCTGCTCGACGACGCTCCCGCGTCGATGGCGGCCGCCAACCGCAAGGCCTTCGCGGCGGTCGTCGCCGGCTTCAAGCCGAAGCTCTGAGCGGCGTCAGCGGGCTCGGCGGGTCCGCCGGACTCGGAAGAAGCGCAGGGGCCGGCCCACGTTCTTGACCTTGGCCTCGAACGGGCCGGCGAAGGCCAGGCCGCGCGTCTGCCCGCCGCGGCGCAGGGCCGCGACGGTGTCCTCCATGACCACCAGCTCGCTGAAGCCGGCCTGGGCCTGGAGGCGCGCGGTCTCGTTCATGCCGCGGCTGAAGGCGGTCAGGTCGCGGTTGGGGCCGAACAGGCCGACGGAGGCCGGGCACAGGTTCACGCCCACGGCCACGCCCAGGCCGGGCAGGCCGGCCTTGCGCGCGAGCGCGCGGAACTCCGGCTCGCGCTCCAGCGACTTGGTGAAGTCCTGGATGGCGAAGCCGGCGTCCAGCGCGGCGCGCGCGCGGCGCACCGCGGAGTCGCGGTAGAACGGCGGGCCGAAGTGGGCGATGACGCAGTCGCCGACCATCTTGTCGAAGGTGCCGCCCAGCGACCACACGCGCTTGACCGCGCCCATCGACCAGCGGTCCACGAAAGAGGCGATGCGCTCGGGCTTGACCAGCGCGCGCTCGCACAGCTTGGTGAAGGAGTTGATGTCCGCGTACAGGATGCCGGCGTGCGCGGTGTGCGGGGTGAGCCGCCGGCGGCGGTAGTCGGGGTCCTGGACCAGCTCGTCGATGACCTCGGGCGCGAAGAACTGGCTCAGCTCGCGGCGCTCGCGGCTGTAGTCCATCAGGCGCTGGCTGACGGCGTTGGCGAACACCTGGAGCAGGTCGCGGCCGAAGGTGTCCAGGCCGCGCGGCGCGGAGACCACGACCTCGCCCAGGCGGTGGACGGGGCGGACGCCGGCGGTCAGCGGCACGGCCACGGCGTGCGGGAAGCCCAGCGACTTGGCGGCCGCGACGGCGCCGCGGCCGAGCAGGCCGGCGCCGTGGCGGCGCAGGCCGGCCTCCAGGCCGCCGTGGTCGCGGCGCCCGCGCGCGGCGACCAAGCGCTGGCCGCGGTACACGCGGTACAGCAGGCGCGCGTCCTCGGTCAGGTCGCCGTCGCAGTACACGACGGCCAGGCCGTCGAACCTCGCGGCCTTGCGCAGGACGGTGACGGCGGCGTGCAGGGCCTCGTCGAACACGGGGCGGGTGAGCGCGCGCGTGATCTTCTCGATCAGGTCCTGCTTGCGCGCCGACTCTCGGATGACCCACAGCGGCAGGTCCAGCTGCTCGCACGCGCCGTCCGCGAGCTCCGCCAGCGCCGCGTCGGGGCCGGCGCCCGCCGGGAAGGCGAACGCCGCGCGGCCCACCTTCAGTCCGGCCACGTCCAGCGGCTGGACGACCCAGGTCGTCGCGCCGCGCCGCAGGACCTTGGGGCCCTCGGGCAGGAGCTCCAGGTCGATCGCCTTGGCCCTGCCCCAGACGAAGGTCTCCAGGCCGCGGTGCTCGGCGCGGACGCGGACCGCGGCGCCGACGGCGCCCATGCGCCGCGCGACCGCGGGCACGTAGTCGGCCAGCGTGGCGCGCATGCCCAGGCCGCGCCGCAGGCAGCGCTCCATCGCGTCGTCCGCGAAGCGGATGAGGTCGAGGGGCGCGATCATGGCGTCACTTCCCGGTCAGCTCGGCGGCCAGGGCGTCCATGCCGTAGATGGTCCGCATGGCTTCCAGGATGCCGGACGAATGCACCGCGACGGCGCGGTTGCGCGCGTCGTCGTAGGCGTAGCGGCCGACGAGCGACTGGATGTTGCCGTCGAAGATCAGGCCCACGTACTCGCCCTTGGCGTTGACCACCGGCGAGCCGGAGTTGCCGCCGATGATGTCGTTGGTGGTGACGAAGTTGAGCTTGGTCGCCAGGTTCAGCTTGCCCCGCGCGGCCTTCACGCGCGGCGCCAGGTCGAACGGCGCCTTCTCCGCGTGGCCGAGCGCGCGGTCGTACAGGCCGTAGAACGAGGTGAACGGGGCGACGATGGTCGTGCCCAGCTCGTAGCTCGCCACCTTGCCGTAGGACAGGCGCAAAGTGAAGGTCGCGTCCGGGTACATGGACTTGCCGTACACGGCGAAGCGCGCCTTGGCGATGCGGTTGCCCTCGGAGGTGAGCACGGACTCGATCTCGTCCTCGTACCACTTGCGCTGGGCGCGGTACACCGCGTCCAGGCCGCGCGCCCACACGATCAGCGGGTCCTTGGAAGCCGCGACGGCCTTCTCCCCGCCCTCGACCAGCTTGCGCCGCTCGGCGGGGTCGAACAGCTTGGTCCCGGCGATCAGCTCCTTGGCCAGCGCGGCGGGCTTCTTGCCGTTCAGCGCGGCCTTCAGGTACTCGTCCTGGGGGTCGAGCTTTGCGGCGGCGTCCTCCAGGGCGCGCGCCATCAGGAACTCCTCCATGTCGGCGTACATCGGCGCCGGGGAGAACAGGCGGAAGCGCA
>JACQBB010000106.1 GCA_016194625.1 Elusimicrobiota bacterium
GGGGGCTTCGGGCTCCTCCGCGCCGATGCCCGCGGGCCTGGACCGTCTCTCGCTGACGGCGGGCTCGGACCTGGTCGTCCGCATCGGGGCGTCCGCGCCGGTCCCGGCCGCGCCGGCCGCGCCGAAGCCGTTCGCCGCGGCGACGCCGGCCGCGTCCGCGGCCGCCCTCCGCGCGGCCCCGCCGTCGTCGACGGAGTTCCTCGAGCGCCGGGCTCTCCTCGAGACGCTCTCGGCCACCGAAGCCGCCGCCGTGCAGGCCGCGCGTCCCGGCGGCTTCGCCGCCGACGCGCCGCTCCCGCCGGCGCCGCGCCTCGTCTCGCGGACGCCCGTCCGCCGCCCCGCTGCGCCGTCCTCCCCCGCGCCCTTCTGGCTGGGCCTGGCTTTCCTGCCCGCCGCGGCGTTCCTGCTCAAAGAAGTCGTCTGAACGAGCGGGGGGAGGACCTCTCGGACGGGGATTGACACGCTCTCCCGCGGGACCTATCCTCATAAGCGGAACATGACCGGGCTCCGTTCGACCCTCTCGCAGCGGCTGGCGTTGGTGATGGGCGCGTTGGCTCTCGCGCCCGTCCTCTTCCTGTCGTGGCGGATGATGCAGACGAGCCGGCGCGGCGTCCAGGACGCGGTCCTCGAGCTGCACGTGAAGCTCGCCGAGAAGAGCGCCGAGCGCGTCGAGGGCTGGATCGACTCCGTCGACGGCCGCGTGCAGGTGGCGCTGGCCGCGCTCGAGGCGCGCATGGACTGGCCCGACAAGCAGGCGCTGCTCAAGCGTCTCGTGGAGGAGCGCGGGTCGGCGATGGCCTCTGTCGCGCTGCTGCGCGGGCGCTCGGGCGCGGTCGTCGAGGTGTTCAACCCCGAGCTGGCCGACACGCCGGCCGCGCTGGACCCCGCCGAGGCGAAGGCGGCTCTGGAGCGCGCGATCGCGGCGGGCTCCCGCACGGCCGAGGTGGTCGAGGCCAAGAGCGGCCCACTGCTCGTCCTCCACTACCCGTTATCACGAAGGCGGCGCTCGCCGGCCGCAGCGTGGGCTCCAGCGAGTTCGCCGACTCCACGGGGCGACCTTACGTCGGCGCCTACGCGCCGGTGCCCAGCCTGGGCGGGGCGGTGCTGGTGATGCAGCCCCGGGGCGAGGCCTATCTCTCCGCGACCGAGGCCCGGCGCGCGGCGACGACGGCGGTGCTGGTCGTCATCGTCGGCACGATCCTGGCCGCGATGCTGCTGGCGCGCCTGCTGTCGGCGCCGGTCCTCCAGCTGACGCGGGCCGCGGACGCCGTCGCGCGGGGGGACTTCGACACGCGCGTCGAGATCTCGACCGGCGACGAGCTGCAGGGCCTGGCCGACACCTTCAACGCGATGACGGCGCGCCTGCGGCAGTACTCGCTGCTGCAGGTGGACCGGATCATCGCCGAGCAGCGCAAGACCGAGGCGATCCTCTTCTCGATCCGCGAGGGCATCGTGATGACGGACCGCGAGGGGCGCGTCCAGCTGGCCAACCGGCTCGCCTGCGAGCTCTTCAAGGTCAAGAACGCGGCCGACCTGGAGGGCAAGACCCTGGTCGAGGCGTTCCCCGAAGGGCCCCTGCGCGACGCGATGACGGCGGCGCAGGTCAAGCCGGGCGACTTCAAGGAGGTCGACCTCTCGACGGAGACGGAGAGGCTGTTCATCCGCGCGACGTCGATGCCGGTCGTCGCGCCGGGCCGCACGGCGGAGCTCGGGACGGTCTTCGCCCTGCGCGACGTCACTCTCGAGCGCGAGCTCGACAAGATGAAGGAGGACTTCCTCCATTACATCACGCACGACCTGCGCAACCCTCTGGGCTCGGCGATCGGCTTCCTCGACCTGCTGCTCAAGGGCACGGCGGGGGTGCTGAACTCCGACCAGCACTCGATCGTGTCGTCGGTGCGGCGCTCGACCAGCCGGCTGATGAGCCTGATCAACAACATCCTCGACATCGCGAAGATGGAGGCGGGCCGCGTGCGCCTGCAGCTCAAGCCGACCTCGCTGGCGGGGATCGCGGGCCGCTCGATCGGCATCCTGGAGCAGCTGGCGAAGGCGAAGAGCATCGCCGTCAACCTGGTCGCGGTCGAGGAGTTCACGGTCAACGCCGACGGCGACATGCTGGAGCGGGTGTTCACGAACCTGCTGGGCAACGCGATCAAGTACACGCCGACCGGGGGGACGATCACGGTCTCGCTCGTCGACGACGGGGCGAACATCAAGTGCTGCGTCGAGGACACCGGCGAGGGCATCCCGCCCGAGTACCTGACGCGGGTGTTCGAGAAGTTCGAGCAGGTCCAGGGCAGCCGCAAGGGCGGCACGGGGCTGGGGCTGACGATCACGCGCTTCTTCGTCGAGGCGCACTTGGGCAAGGTGTGGGTGGAGTCCGAGGTCGGCCACGGCTCGCGCTTCTACTTCACGGTCCCGAAGAACCTCCTCGGAGACGAGGACGGCGGCGTCCGGCTCGCGGAGGCGGTCCGGTGACCCGGGCCGCGGCTCTCGTCGCGGCCCTCCTCCTCCCGCCGGTCCTCGCGGGCGCGGCCTCCGACGCGGTCACGGAGACGGAGAACTCCTTCCAGAACGTGGTCGTGCGCCCGGGAGACACGCTCTGGAGCATCTCCCATACCTATCTCAAGGACCCGTCGAAGTGGGACGAGATCCTCAAGTACAACCGCCTGCCGACCGCCGACCCGACGGTCGCCCTCCCGGGGATGACGCTGCGGGTGCCGGTCCGGCTGATCAAGACCAGCCTGCGCGCGGCGCACCTCGTCTACGCGGTCAACAAGGTCCTGGTGCGGCGCAAGGAGCGCCCGGACTGGAAGGACAGCAAGCCCGCGATGGAACTGTTCCGGGGGGACACCCTGCGCACGCTGGACGACTCGCGCGCGCGGGTGAAGTTCCTCGACAAGGAGCTGGTCAATCTGGAGTCGAACTCGATGGCGGTGATCAAGCCCGAGGAGGACTCCGACGTGGTCCTGAAGTCCGGCGCCGTCTTCGCGGGTCACGCGCGGGTGGTGACGGCCAGCGCGTCGATCACGCCGCGCACGAAGGACACGCGCTACTCGGCGCGCGTCGAGGCGGACCTGACGACGAAGGTCGAGGTCTACAAGGGCTTGGCCGCGGTCGACGCGCAGGGCAGCCGCGTCGAGGTCCCGGCGGGCATGGAGACGCGCGTGGCGCCGGGCCTGGCTCCGGAGGTCCCTCGTCCGTTGACGGAGGAGACGGCGCTGGAGGCGCGCGCGGCGGAGTTCGACTCGGCGGTCGCGGTCGGCGGGGGCGCCGCGCCGCGGCCGCGCGCGGACCTGGCGGCGCCGACGGTCGAGGCCGACGCGGCCAGCCTGCGCGGCGACATCGACGCCCTGCACGTCGGTCTGCCCATCCAGGGCTATCACGTCCAAGCCGCCCGCGACCGCGAGTTCCGCGCGGTACTCTTCGACCGCAAGTACGACACCGACCAGAAGTTCTACCCGACGGACGCGAACCTGGCGCCCGGCGCGTACTGGTGGCGCGTGGCCATCATCGACCTGCTCGGCACCGAGGGGAACTACTCCGAGGCGCGCTATTTCAGCGTCGGCATCAAGCGCGCGGAGCGCGAGACCAGCGAGACGCTCAGCCGCATGCTCACCATCGTCAGCCCCGCGGAGGGACAGTACGTCGACGCCGACCACGTCGTCTTCGCCGGGGTCCTGCGCGACGACCGTCTGCGCCTGGAGGTCCAGGGCCGCAGCGCGCGCATCGACCAGGACGGCAACTGGTCCGTCGAAGTGTCGTTGAAGGAAGGCCCGAACCAGATCGAGCTCGCCGTCTCCGACGGCAAGGGCAACGTGACGCGCCAAGTCCGGCGCGTGAACCGCCGCTAGTCTTCGCGGCCGTCGCCCGCGCGCTTGCGCGTCTGGACCAGCAGCGCCCCGCCGAACAGCGCCAGTCCCAGTCCGACCAGCATCAGCTTCCCGGAGTTCTCGCGCGCTCTCGCCGCCAACCCGCCCGCCGTCGTCCAGGAGCGGTCCGGCGCCGAGCCTCCGCCCGTCGCGTCCGCGCGCGGCCCGGCGCCCAGCGCCGCCACCCGCTCGCGGTAATAGTCCGAGAAATCCGCCGCCGCCCGCCCCGACGCCAGGAACTCGCGCTCGATGTCCGCGCGCGGCCGTCCCAGCGCGATCAGCGCCGCCGCCTTCGCCGC
>JACQBB010000107.1 GCA_016194625.1 Elusimicrobiota bacterium
CGCGCGGCGCGCATGCGGCGGCGCATCAGGCAGTCGTCGGAGACGACCAGGAGGCCGGCCTTGCGGGCCAGGGCCTCGCCTTCGGGGTGGGTGATGCCGTCCTGGAGCCAGACGGCCTTGGCCTTCTTGGCGACGGCCTCGAGGATGGGCGTCAGCGCCTCTTCCGGGCGGCGGAACACGGCGACGACGTCCACGGGGAACGGGATGGCCGCGACGCTCGGGTAGCAGTCCCGGTCCAGGATCCTCTTATGTCCCGGGTTCACCGGCACGATGACGTAGCCCTCCCCCATCAGGTAAGCCGAGACGTAATGGGACGGCCGCGACGGGTTCGGGGAGCAGCCGACGACCGCGATGGTCTTGAGCGCGAGGACGCGCGCGACGGTCTCGTCCGGGGACGGCGGGCCGGGGAGCCTGCAGGCCTCGCCGCCGGCCACGGCCTAGGCGGCCTCGACGCCCACGTGGACGTCGTCCTCTTCGATCTCGACGTGGGCGACGAACGGGCGGCAGCAGACGGCGCAGTCCTGGTCGATCGACTGGCCGTCCATGTCCGCGATCACGTGCAGCTCGGAGCCCTCGCCGCAGTGCGGGCACTCGATGGAGACCCACTGGTCGAGGCGCTTGGTCTCGAGCTCGGTCTTGTGCTCGGCGAGGACGGTCTGCATCACCTTCTCGGCGGTGTGCCGCTCGCGGGCGTCCTCGTGGTCCTCGGCGCCCTTCTTCGCTTTCTTCGTCTTGGCGACTTTCGTCGCCGCCTTCGTCTTCGCCATACGCTCAGTTTAGGGTCCGGTCAGCGTTTCGTCAAGGGGTCGCGAGCGCGTCGACGGAGATCGTGACGCGGCGGTTCGCGGCGCGTCCCTCCGCGGAGTCGTTGGGCTTGAGCGGGCGGAACTCGCCGTCGCCCTCGGCGCGCAGGCGCGCGGGGTCGAGGCCCGCGTGCTCGTGCAGCCAGCGCGCGACGGCCGCGGCGCGCGCGGAGGTCAGGCCCCACGCGTCGTCGTAGCCGCCGAGCAGCCCCTTCTTCACCGGCGCGTTGTCGGCGTGCGCGCTCACGCGCAGCTCGCGCGCGCCCAGGCCCTTCAGCGCCTTGCCCAGCTTCTCGAGCAGGGCCGCGCCGTCGCCGCGCACCTTCGCGCCGCCCTCGTCGAACAGCGCGTCGGCGCCGACGGTCAGGTCGAAGCCGCCCGCGCGCTCGGACGCCGTCACCAGCCCGGCCTGCATCTCCTTGAGGACCGCGTCGGCGACGGCGCCCATCTCGTCGTGGACCTTCGCGGCGCGGGCGGAGCGCTCCTCGGCGGCCTTCGCCTCGGCGTCCTTGGCGGCCTGGGCGGCGGCGGCCAGCGCGTCGCGCTCGGCCTTCAGCGCGGCGACCTCGGCCAGCGCCTTGTCGCGCGCGGAGCGGTAGATGCCCTTGGTCCGTTCGAGGGCCAGCTTCTCCTTCTGCGCGTCGGCGAGCTTGGCGGCGAGCGCGTCCTTCTCGGCGACGGCGGCGTTCAGCTTGCCGCCCAATTCGGTCTTGCCGGCGGTCGAGGAATCGGCGAGCTGCTTGTTGGAGTTGCGCAGGCTCTCCAGCTGCGAATTGGCGATCGCGAGCTTGCCCTCGGCGTCGGCCAGCTTCGCCTCGACCTCGGCCTTCGCGGCCTTGGCGGCGTCGGCCTCGTCCGACTTCTCCTTCACCTGCACGAGCAGGGCGCCCGCCTTCTCGCGCGTCTCGTCGAGCTCCTTCTTCTGCTTCTCGAGCCGGGCGCCGGCGCAGGCGCACAGGAGCGTCACGGCGGCGAGCGGGAGGAGTCGGTTCATGGGGTCATCCTATGATTTCAGAACTTGCGGCGCATCAAGTCGCGCGCCAGCGCGACGCACGGGTCGTCCTTGATCAGGCGCTGGGCCGCGGCGGCCGACGCGTCGGACAGGTGCGTGAGCAGGGTCTTGCCGGCGCGCGCGGCGCGCGACAGCTCCAGCGCCTGGCGCGGCGAGAGGTGGCCGGGCAGGGAGTCGTCGGCGTCGGCGGTGCATTCGACGAGGAGAAGGTCGCACGACGCCGCGAACCGCGCGAAGGCCGGGTCGTACTCCATGTCGCCGGTGTACACCAGGCTCGACGAGCCGCGGCTCAAGCGGTAGGCGAGCGCGCGGGTGGTGTGCGGGACGGACTTGGCCTCGACGACCCAGCCGACGCCCTGCACCTCGCCGCCGTCGTTGAGCTCGCGGACCTCCAGCGCGTAGCCGCGCGGGTCCAGCCACGGCGCCCACGCCTTGCACAGGTTGGTCAGCATGTCCCGGGTCCCCGCGGGTCCCCATATCCGCAGGCGGCCGGGCTTGGGCTTGGGATGGTCGCCGGCGTGGAAGGCGAACAGCAGGGCGGGCAGGTCGCCGCAGTGGTCGGGGTGGAGGTGGGTGATGAACAGGTCGGTGACTTCCTCGGGTCTCAGGCCCGCGCGGGCCAGCTGGCGGAGGTTGCCGAAGCCGAAGTCGAGCAGGACGACGTCTTGTCCCGCGCGCACGGCGTAGCCGGCGGGGTTGCGGACGGTCTTCCCCCGCCCCGGCGCGTAGTTGCCCGACCCGAGCACCGTCAATTCCAAGCTCATGGCGAACATGATAATATTCGCGGAGAAGGCCGTATATAAGGAGTTCCCCCTATGAAAGCCAGCCTGGACAGCTTCAAGACGCGCAAATCTCTCGCCGTCGGCAAGAAGACCTACTCGTATTTCA
>JACQBB010000108.1 GCA_016194625.1 Elusimicrobiota bacterium
AGCGGCTGGTGAGGTAGGCGACGACCTCGGCGTGCACGGGCAGGACCGCCCAGACGAGCGCGCCCGCGAGCGCCGCGCGCGGGCCCAGCCGGCGGCGCAGGGCCTCGAGCACGAGGACGGCGACGGCGGCGTGCAGGGCCAGGTTGACCGCGTGCAGGGGCAGCGGCGCGAACCCCGTGGTCAGGCGCTGGAGCAGGAAGGTCGCGCTCAGCACCGGGCGCCACTCGTGGATCGGCGTGCGCGCGCCGAGCACCGGCTGGACATAGCCCGAGGCGAGCAGGCGGCGGGCGGCGGGCCAGCCCGCGCGCAGGAGCGGGTGCTCGAGGATCAGCCAGCGGTCGTCGCGCGGCCAGCCGCGCGCGAGGAGGGCGGAGGCGTAGGCGGCGAGGGCGGCCAGCGCGACGGCGGCGCGGTCGCGCGCCGGGGCGTCAGCGCGGCTCATAGACGCGGGCGCGCTCGGACGGCTCCTCGTGGACCTGGCGGAACAGGCGCGGGTCGTCGAGGTAGGAGAAGGAGCGCTCCAATCCTCCGCGCAGGGTGGACCCGGGGTCGGCGTCCAGTCCGTAGTCCTGGCCCTCGGCGCGAAGGACCAGGGAGACGCGCATGGCCTTGAGCGCCGCCGCGAAGGACGCCGCGTCGGGCGCGACGGGCAGCGCGGTCTGCGGCAGGCCGGACAGCCAGCCGTCGCGGATCGGCGAGGCGCTGGTCAGCAAGGCGGGGCGCGGGCGCGCGGAGAGCCAGGCGTAGGTGCGCGACAGTTCCGGCTCGGCCCAGGGGCCGGGACGGCCGAGTCGCGGCGCGACCTGCAGGCCGACCTGGAGGACCAGCAGGGCGCCGAGCGCGCGGGGGGCGCGGCGGCCCAGGCCCCGCGCGAGCGCCCAGACGAGCAGAGGCAGGATCGGGAGCAGGTAGCGCTCGTACTGCCAGCCCCACGCCGCGAGCAGCGCGGCGGAGCCGAGCAAGGTCCATGCGGCGGGGTCGTCGCGGCGGCGGCGCAGCGCGCGGAAGACGCCGCAGGCCGCGACGGCGGCCAGAGCCCCGCCGAGCAGGAGCGCGAGCGGGCTCCCGGCCAGGCGGGCGGGGAGGAAGCATCCGCCCCATTCGGCGGCGTACCAGCGCGCGTTGGCCGCGGCGACGCCGGATAGGCGGGTCCAGCGTCCGGAGCCGTAAGTGGCCGGGAGCAGGTCGAACTTGCCGACGGCGCCGGCGGCGCGCAGCGACCACGCCGACCACGCGGCGAAGGCCAGGACGGGCGGCAGGCCCGCGGCGGCGAGTGCGGCGGGGCGGCGGCGGAACGGCGCGAGCAGTCCGGGCAGCGCGGCCAGGCCGGCGGTGCGCGTCAGCAGCAGCGCGGCGGACGCGGCGCCGGCCGCGCCGGCCTTGTCCGCGTCCGCCGCGAGCAGGCCGCCGAGAAGGAGGAGCGTGTATGGGACCTCGGACATCACGACGCCGGACTGCGACAGCGCGAGCGGACACGACGCGAACAGCGCCGCGCCGAGCAGGGCCGTCGTCCCGCCGACGCGGCGGCGCAGCCACAGCCACAGGACGGCGGGCGTCAGCGCGAGCAGCAGCGCGGAGAGCGCCTGGGACGGCGCGGGGCTCTCGCCCGCGAAGGACAGCGGCGCGAGGAGCGCGGGCCACGCGGGGTTGATCATCGTCAGCGGCGGGCAGCCCGGCGCGGTCAGCAGGCAGTATCGGCCCGACGCGAGGGCGCGCGCGCCCAGGTAGTAGAGCACGTCGTCCTGCTGGCGCCCGAAGTGCTGGGCCGGAGCGAACGCCAGGACCAGCAGGGCGCACGCCGTCAGGACCAGGGCCGAGCGCGGTGGAAGGCGGGGGCGCGGGGCGTTCAAAAAAATGGCGGAAGGGCAGGGATTCGAACCCTGGAGGGCTGTTTAGACCCTACACGATTTCCAGTCGTGCGCCTTCGACCACTCGGCCACCCTTCCTACGCCGGTGATTATAGCGGATTTCGCGGACGCGAGCGCGCCTTAGCTTCCGCTTAAATCGGAATCCGGCCCCAATTAAGCCGGCCGCAAACGCCGCGACAATCGCCGAGGCCATACTCTCCATGGAGTCCAGGAGAGGACCATGATCCCGAGAGTGCTGGTCGTGGACGACGAGGGCGGACTGCGCCGCCTGCTGACGAGGTTCCTCGAGTCGAAGGGGGCGTCCGTCGCCAGCGTCGGCGACGGGAAGGCCGCGTTGGAGCTGCTCCAGACGGCCCGCTTCGACTTGGTCCTCCTGGACGTCGGCCTCCCGCTCGTCGGCGGCTTGGAGGTGCTTCGGGCCCTGCGGCGGGAGGGGCCGAGCCGTTCGGCGGCGGTCCTCCTGATGAGCGGCCTTGACGGCGTCGCGGAGGACGCGTCCGCCGCGGGAGCATCGGCGGAGGGGGCCCTGACCAAGCCGTTCTCTTTGGAGGAGATGTGGACGCGCGTCGGCGGATGCTTGGGGCTGGAGACGTCATGCGGATGAACGAGGGCGGGCGCGCGCGCGTCGACGAGCGGGTGGAAGTCCTGCTGAACTGGGACCTGAACCGGATGCGGCAGGGGACGGACGCGATGTTCGCGCGCTTGATGCTGGCGCAGTGCCTGGGGGCCGTCGCCCTCGCGCTGTACACCGGGAGCGGCCTGCCCATCGCGGTCCTCGGCGGCCTGGCGATCGGGGGGCCGACAATCTACCTGGCGCTGAAGCGGCCCGGCGCTCGCGCGACGCGGCGCGTGGTCGCCGTCGGACAGATGCTCTTTTCCTCGCTGCTGATCCATCTGCTGGGCGGGCGGACCGAGGGGCACTTCCACGTCTTCGGATCGCTGGCGTTCCTGGCGTTCTACCGGGACCCGTCCGTGCTGGTCGTGGCGTCCCTGGTGGCCGCGGGCGAGCACCTGTTCTCCGGCATCCCGCCGGCCCGCTCCTTCGAGCACGTCGCCTGGATCGTCTTCGAGGACGCGTTCCTGATCGCCTCGATCCGTCGCGGACTCGTCGAGATGCGCGACTCGGCCTTCCGTCAGACCCGGCTGGAAGGGATCAACGCGCACATCGAGCGGGCGGTCGCCGATCGGACGCGGGAATTGGAAGACAGCCGCACCGAGCTGGTGAAGGCGAACGCGACGGCCGTCGAAGCCGCGCGGGTGAAGTCCGAGTTCCTGGCCAACATGAGCCACGAGATCCGCACCCCGCTGAACGCGATCGTCGGGATGAGCGGGCTGCTGGGCGACACGACCCTGGACCCCGAGCAGGCCGAGTTCGTCCGGACCATCCACGACGCCAGCGAGACCCTGCTCGACATCATCAACGGGATCCTCGATTTCTCGAAGATCGAGTCGGGCAAGCTCGCCCTGGAGCGGGCGGAGTTCGACGTGCGCGACCTTCTGGAGGAGTCCGCCCAGCTCGTCGCCCTGCGCGCGCAGGCGAAGGGTCTGGAGCTGGCCGCCTGCGTCAGCGACGAACTGACGGGGCCCGTGAAGGGCGACCCGGGCCGCATGCGCCAGGTGCTGACGAACCTCCTCGCGAACGCGGTGAAGTTCACCGAGCGGGGCGAGGTCCTGGTCCGCGCCTCGAAGGCGGCGGAGGACGCGGCGTCCGTCGAGGTCTTGTTCGAGGTGCGCGACACGGGCGTGGGCGTCCCTCCGGAGGCGCGCGAGCGCCTGTTCCAGGCGTTCTCGCAGGCGGACGCGTCCACGACGCGGCGCTTCGGCGGGACCGGCCTGGGGTTGGCGATCAGCAAGCGCTTGGTCGAACTGATGGGCGGGACGATGGGGTTCGACAGCGTTCCCGGGCGCGGGTCGACCTTCTGGTGCCGCGTGCCGTTCGAACGCGGCATGTCGGCCGGCGGCGGAGCCTCGGCGTCGGGCCTGGAGGGGATCCATGCCCTCGTCGTCGACGACAACGCGACCAACCGCGGCATGCTCCGCCGCCGTCTGGCGGCGTGGCGGATGACCTGCGACGAGGCGGACGGGGGCGCGGCCGCGCTGGCGATGCTGCGCGGCGCCGCGGGGTCGAGCCGGCGCTACGGCGTGCTCCTGACGGACCTTCAGATGCCCGGGATGGACGGTTTCGGACTGAGCCGCGCGGTCGCGTCCGATCCGGCGCTGGCCGGTCTGCCGGTCGTGATGATGACCTCCTTGGATCATCGCCCTTCCGAGGACGCGCTGGCGGAGAGCGGCGTCGCGGCGATCCTGACCAAGCCGGTGCGCCAGGCGGTCCTCTACGAGACGCTCTCCTCCTTGCTCGTGCGGCGGGGACCGGACGCGCGGCGCGCGGACGCGCCGAGGAGCGCGGAGGCCCGCGGAGCGCGCGTCCTCGTCGTCGAGGACAACCCGGTCAACCAGCGCGTGGCCGTGCTCCAGCTCGCGAGGCTCGGCTACGAGGCCGACGCGGTCGCCGGCGGCGCCGAGGCGCTCGAAGCGCTCTCGCGCATCCCTTACGCGCTGGTGCTCATGGACTGCCAGATGCCCGACATGGACGGCTACGAGGCGACCCGAGCGCTGCGCCGCCGCGAGGGCGGGGGGGCGCGCACGCCGGTGGTCGCGATGACCGCCAACGCGCTCGAGGGCGACCGCGAGCGCTGCCTGGCGGCGGGGATGGACGATTACGTGTCGAAGCCCGTGCGGCCCGAGGAGCTCGCGCGCAAGATCGAGGAATGGACCGCGCCGCTGGCGCCCGCGGAGGTCGCCGAGCTGCGGGACCTGGCCGGCGACGAGGCGGCGTTCCGGCGCCTGGCCGACGAGTACGTGACGGGCGGCGCCGAGAGCCTGCGCGCGGCGCGCGCCGCCCTCGGCGGGCGCGACGCGAAGGCTCTCGGGGCCGCGGCGCATCGTCTCCGGGGGAGCAGCGGGACCTTCGGCGCGCGGCGGTTGGCGGGATTGTGCCGGCGCATCGAGGACGCGGCGCGAGACGGCGCGCTCGAGGGCGCGGCGCCTCTGGTCGCCGCGGCCGAGGGCGAGTGGGCGCGCGTGCGGCGGGCTTTGACGGGGGCTCCGCGCGGGGCCGAGGATACCAAGGGGGGCGTATGAGCACGGCGAGATTCAAGGACGAGTGGCTGACCCGGGCGGTCGCGACCTTGCCCGGCGTGAGCGGCGAGAGCGTGGAGGGGCTCCGTGCCGGAGGCGAGCCCTGCCTGGCGAAGGCCCTCCTCGGCCGAGGGATGGCCGATTGGGGCGCGTTGGCGGCGGCGGTCCGCCGCGTCCACGGCGTCGACGCCCTGAAGGACGTCCCCGCGTCGATCGACCGCATGGCGCTGTCGCTGGTCCCGGAGAGGATCTGCCGTCGGCGGCGGGTGCTCCCGTTGGGCCTCAAGGACGACGCGATCGACTTGGCCATGGAGAACCCCCTGGACGTCGACGCCCAGGCCGACGTCCAGGCGGTCTCGGGGCGCCGCCCGACGCCGCGCTACTGCAGTCCGGAGCAGATGGACTCCCTGCTCGCCCGCGCCTTCGACCAGGAGTTCGTGGTCTTCGACCTGGTCGACCGTCTCGAGGAGGCGGCGGCGGTCGAGGTCTTGGACGCGGCGCGCGGGCCGGACGACGGCGCCGTGGTGAAGGCTCCGGTGATCCGCCTCGCGGACTCGCTGATCGCCAAGGCCGTCCAGCTGAAGGCCTCCGACATCCACGTCGAGCACGACGAGCGCGCGACCGTCGTCCGCTGCCGCGTCGACGGCGTGCTGAAGAACGTCCTCTCCTTGCCGAAGTACGTCGGCGCGGGACCGCTGGTCGCGCGCTTCAAGATCATGGCCAGTCTCGACGTCTCGAACCACCTCCGGCCCCAGGACGGGCGCGCCCGCCTGAAGGTCGGCGGCGTCGAGGTCGGATTGCGCGTGTCCACTCTGCCGACGAGCCACGGCGAGAAGGTCGTCCTGCGCATCCTCGACAAGCGCGCCGCGCAGGTCCCGTTCGAGAAGCTCGGCTTCTCGCCGGAGCTGGCGGGGCGCCTGGCGGGCCTCCTCGGCCGCGCGCAGGGGCTCATCCTCGTGACCGGTCCGACCGGCTCGGGGAAGACGACGACCTTGTACTCGATGCTCAACAAGATCAAGGACGAGGGCACCAACATCGTGACCGTCGAGGATCCCATCGAGTACAAGCTCGACGGGATCAACCAGGTCCAAGTCCAGGACAAGCAAGGGCTGACCTTCCCGGTCGTCCTGCGTTCGGTCCTGCGCCAGGACCCGGACGTCATCCTCGTCGGCGAGATCCGCGACCGCGAGACCGCGGAGATCGCCGTCCAGGCCGCGATGACGGGTCACCTCGTCTTCTCGACCCTGCACAGCAACGACGCCCTGTCCTGCCTGACGCGCCTGGCCGACATGGGGGTGGAGCGGTTCAAGCTCGCGCCGTCGCTGGCGGCGGTGACGGCCCAGCGTCTCGTCCGCGTCCTGTGCCCCTCCTGCCGCCGCGTCGTCGCGCCGGAGCGCGCCGACCCCGCGGTCCTGGACGCGTTGCGCCGGCAAGGGCTCGAGCCCCGCTATTGGGAGCCCAAGGGCTGCGCCGAGTGCGACTTCATCGGCTATCGGGGGCGCATCGCGATCGTCGAGTTCCTCGAGGTCACCCCGACGATCCAGGGTCTCTTGAATTCCGGGATCGACGAAGCGGCGCTGCGCAAGGCGGCCCTGCGCGACGGCGCCCTGTCGACGCTCCTGCAGGACGCGCTGCGCCACCTCGGCCGCGGCGACACCAGCCTCGAGGAGGTCCTGGCCTACGCCCGCCCTCAGGACGAGCCGGAGGCCGAGGCGGCGCCGTCACGGCCGCGCTCCACGCCGGCGGCGACCCCGCGTTCTCCGGAGCCCGCCGGCGCCGCGCGGCGCAAGGCGCTCGTGGCCGACGACGACCCGACGATGCGGATGCTCATGCGCATGATCCTCGAGCAGCAGGGGTTCGCGGTCGCCGAGGCCGCGGACGGGGCGTCGGCGCTGGAGGCCTTGTCCGCCGCGCCTGCCGACCTGCTGATCGTCGACCTGCACATGCCGGCGGTGGACGGCCACGCGGTCGTCCGGAAGGCGCGCGCCATGCCCGGGCTCTCGGACCTGCCGATCGTGATGCTCACCGCCGACTCCGATGACGCGAGCCAGGAGGAGGCGTTGAACGCGGGAGCCGACGACTACGTGCTCAAGCCGATCAAATCAACGCCCTGTTCCGGAGGCGCGCCGCGGCCTGAGCGCGATTGACAAGCGCGCGTCCATCCGATAGAGTCCGGGTCGGCATGGCCAAGCGGATCCTGGTCGTCGAGGACGAGGAGGAGTACCGGGCGCTCGTGGAGAGCGTGCTGGGCGCGGCCGGCTTCGCGGTGACCGCGGCGGCCAACGGCGCCGACGGCATCGCCGCTTACGCGCGCGTGAAGCCCGACCTGGTGCTTTTGGACGTGATGCTGCCCGACATGATCGGCTTCGACATCGCCAAGGCGATGCTCGCGTCCGGGCGGCCGAAGACGCCGGTGCTGTTCTGCTCGGTGCGTTCCGCGGCCTCCAGCCTGGCCGAGGGGCTGAAGGCGGGCTCGGTGGACTACGTGCTCAAGCCCTTCGACCCCGAGGACCTGCTGAAGCGCGTGCGCGCCGCCCTGCGCGCCTGCGCCTCATGAAGGCGCGGCTGGCGCTGGTCGAGCCGTCGGCCGCCGCCGCCCGCTCGCTGGAGCCGGCGCTGAAGCGCGGCGGCTGGCGCGTGGACCGCTACCGCTCTCTGCGCCCCTTCTTGGAGGCGTTCGCGCGACGGCGTCCCGACGCCGCGCTGGTGGACCTGAGCGTTCCCGGCATGTCGGGGCGCGAGCTGATCCGCGCGCTGCGCACCGACCCGAAGAACAAGACGCTGATCCTCGTCGCCCTGTCGGAGCGCCACTCCCCGGCCGAGGCCGTCGAGGCGTTCGCGGCGGGCGCCGACGAGTACTTCTCGCTGCCGGTGGACCCGGATTTCCTGACCGTGCGCCTGACCTCGCTGCTGCGCCGCGTGCCCCAGCCCGAGGAGGACCGCAGCGTCCGCCACGGACCCATCGCGCTGCACCCGGACTCCCGTCAGTGCCGCGTCGCCGAGAAGGCGGTGCGCCTGAGCCGGCTCGAGTTCGACCTGCTGCTCCAGTTCGTCCGGAACCCGAACCGGGTGTTCACCCGCGGCTGGCTGATCGACCAGTTGTTCCACGGCGACCGTCGGCGCGGCGTGCGCGCGGTGGACCGCCACATCTGCGCGCTGCGCGGCAAGCTGGGAGAGTGCGGCGAGCGCCTGCAGACGCTCGTCGGCATCGGCTACTGCTTCAGCGACCGCAAGACCGGCCGCTAAGCCGAGATCGGCAGGTCGAAGGAGAAGGTCGAGCCCTTCCCCGGAGCCGACTCGACGCGGACCGTCCCGCCGTGGCGCTCGACGATGGCCTTGGCGATGGTCAGGCCCAGCCCCGTCCCCGTCGCGCGCAGCGGGTTGGCCACGCGCTCGAAGGGGGTGAAGATGCGCGCGCGCGCCTCTTCAGGGATGCCGACGCCGGTGTCGGTCACGCGCACGACCGCGCGCGCGCCGTCGCGGCGGGCGTCCACGGCCACGCGCCCGCCCTTCGGGGTGAACTTGATCGCGTTCGAGATCAGGTTCGCGAGCACCTGGGCGGTCAGGTCGGGGTCGAAGGAGAACGCGGGCAGTCCGGGCTCGACCCGCGCCTCCAGCGTCAGTCCGGCCTCGCGCGCCTTGGGCTCGAAGAAGGCGGCGGCGTCCTCGACGACGGGGCCGAGCTCGGCGACGCGCGGCGCGTACTCCAGCTTGCCGCGCTCGATCTTGGACAACTCGAGCATCGACGACACGAAGTGCTCCAGGCGCGACGCGTACTTGCGGATGGACTGCAGGCCGGCGCGCTCCTTGTCGCCGACGGCAGAGGGCTTCTCGAGGATCTCCTTGAGCTTGCTCTCGATGGCGCCGAGCGGCGAGCGCAGCTCGTGCGAGACCGAGGCCACGAGGAGCTTCTTCATCTCCTCGAGCTCCTTGAGCCGCTCGGACATCACGTTGACGTTGCGCGCCAGGCGGGCGATCTCGTCGGAGCCGCGCGTCTCGGGGACCGAGGCGAAGCGTCCATGGCCGATCTCGTCGAGCGCGGCCTCGATGGTCACCAGGCGGCGGGTCAGCGTGGCGCTGAGGGGGAACGAGAGCAGCAGTCCGGCCAGGACGGCGAGGCCGCCGACGCGCAGGACGCCGCGGACCAGCGCGTCGGACTCGCGGCGCTCGCGCTCGACGAGCAGGGTCTTGGACAGCGTCACCTCGACCTTCGCCGCGGACGCGGGCGGCCCGGCGAAAGCGGCCTCGACCAGGCGCGGGGCGGCGTCGTCGCCCCGCGCGGGGGCCGGGCCGACCGCCTGCCACTCGCCGTCGAGCAGGACGCGGCAGGCGCGGACCTCGGGCCGGTCGCGGCGCAGCGCGGTGAGATACGAGATCAGCATCAGCGGGTCCTTGCCGAGCAGGGACTCCGCGGCGACCTTGCGCACGCCCTCGAGCAAGAGGGCCTCCTTCTCGGCCTCGGCGCGGGCCAGCGCGCGCTTCTGCAGGCCGACGAACGCCGCGCCGGCGGCCGCGACCGACGCCGCGACGGTCAGGCTGATCACGAGGGCGAGCTTGGCCTGGATCCTCAACGGGTCTTCCCGCCGGACTCGTGGCGCAGGCGCTCGAGCGCCTTGCGCGCGTCGGCGTTGCCGGCGTCCAGGTCGAGGACCTGCAGGAACGCGTCGGTCGCCTGCAGGTACTGTCCCTCCGCGTAATACTTCACGCCGAGCTTGTACAGGCGCTCGACCTCGCGCGGGTCGGCGCGGCGCGCCGGTCCCAGTACCGGGCGGGGCTTCGGCTTGGGCGCGCTCTCCGGTTCGGCCCACGGCGCGGGTTCCGGCGGCAGGCCCAGCGCGGCGCGGGTATCGGCGATCGAGCGCGACAGCGCGGCGCGGCGGTCGGGGTCCTTCTCGAGCGGCAGCGCGCGGCTCCAGAACGAGAGCGCGTCCCCGTGGCGGCCCAGGACGTAGTACACGGAGCCCAGGCGGTCGTAGGTCGAGACGTCGGTCTGCTTCAGCTCCAGCGCGTGCTTGACCAGGGCCAGGCCGCGGTCGTATCGGCCCCCACGGTAGGCGGCCTCGGTCTCGCGCAGGATGGCCGGCATGTCGTCGGGCATCGGCTCGGCGGCGGGGGCTTCCGCCGGAGGGGCGGGCCGGGCCGGCTCGGTCTCGGCGCAGGCGCACAGGGCGGCGGCCAGGAGCAGCGGCAGGGTGTGACTCCGGTTCCGGAGCATGACGACGAATTTAACAAATTCGTCAAACGGTTGTTCTAAAAAGAACCCTATGAAGGAAGAAGGAGCGGAGTGGGCCGGGAACATCTGACCGCGCTTGCGTCCCTCTGACACCCGTCGCGCGCCGTGGCTGTGGGCAGGGCTCCTGTGGGCCCTGCCTCTTCCGCTGTATGCGGGGCTGACCACTGCACCCGGCACCTCAGCCGCCGCCTTCCTGGACCTGGGTTATGGCGCGCGCGCGATCGGCATGGGCGAGGCCTTCGTCTCCGTCGCCGACGACGCCGAGGCGATGCACTACAACCCCGCCGGCCTGGCCTACCCGGCGTTCACCATCGACGTCAAGCGCGCCGGCAAGCCGTACGAGATGATGCTCTCCGAGTCGCTGCTCGTGCAGGACGTGCAGATGACGCAGGTCGGACTGCTCCGCCGTCCGTACGGCTTCTCGTTCACGCGCTTGAACCTGGGCGGCATCGAGGCGCGCACCGCGGAGACCACGCAGGCGGACTCGACCATCGGCGCGGCGGACATGGCGCTGGCCTTCAGCGCCGCGCGCCGCGTCGGCGGCGTGGGCCTGGGCGCCAGCGGCCGCTTCATCCAGGAGAGCATCGGCTCGAACTCGGCGAACGCGTTCGCGCTCGACCTGGGCGCCCTGCGCCGCTTCGAGGGCGCGCCGGTGTCCGTCGGCGTCTCGCTGGCCAACCTGGGCACGAAGATGCGCTTCATCGAACAATCCGCGCCGCTGCCGCTGACGCTGCGCACCGGCGTCACCTACGGCCTGACGCGCTCCTTCCCGCACGCGATCACCTTGGAGGTGGACGCGCCCCGCGACGACTCGCCCGTCGTCCGCTTCGGCGCGGAGTACGCGGGCTTCGGCCCCCTGGCCCTGCGCTTCGGCTGGCGTTCGAACACGTCGACCCAGCGCACGGCCGCGCTCGGCAAGAACATCGGCACGACGGCCTCGGGCCTCTCGGACTTCTACGGCATGAGCATGGGCGCCGGCCTGCGCACGCAATACGGCGACTTCGACTACGCGATCGTCCCTTACGGCGAACTGGGCACCGCCCAGCGCTTCGCCTACTCGTACGCGTTCGGGGGGAGCAAGTGACCCGCCTGCGCGCGCTTTTCGCCGTACTTCTCTCCGCCGGGGCCATGCTAGTCTTGAGCGTTCCGACGCGAGCGCAGTCATGTGTAACGACCTGTTCTGTCCCTGGAACGCGGGCGACGATCGGGCAATGCCTTACTTTTTTGGGGACATTGTCGGCGAATAGTTGCATCGACATCCTGAATAGCGGAACGTTCGCCGAGAACGTCGTGGTCGGGAACATCACGAACGGATTCACTCTCGTCATCGGGCCTCAGAATTCAGCGAATCATCCCATCGTGGCACCGAGTGCGGCCACCTCCCCGGCATTCACGATCAACGGCGCCTCGGTCACGATTCAGAGTCTCTCAATCAAACCCACCTCAGCGTCCACAAGCCACGGTATCCTCGCGAACGCCGCGGGAGTCACGATCTCAAGCGTCATCATCAATTCGGGCGCCTCCGCGTCGATGGTCGGCATTTCACTGAGTTCGTGGAGCGCAGTCCTCTATTCTTCCGTCGCGGTGAACGCCGGCACGGCGGTGTGGGTGAACGGCGGGACTGGCTCGACGATCGCCTACAGCACCTTCACGAACAACTCGAACACGACGTTGGCCCCTCCGTTGGCGATGCAGGCGGCCTCGTCGAATACGATCATCGGCTCGTATTTCCAGGATTTCACGGCCTTCGGAGTCCCCGCCGCGTCCCTCGACGCGAACAGCGGCTTCAATAGCGTCATCCGCAGCTCCTTCGTCGCTTCATACGGCGTCTCTCTCGCCGGTGCTCCTGGAACGACGATCACCGGGAGCGCGATGTCCGGTCTTTCGGGCGTGGCGTTGAGTCTGAACGGCTCTTCGTTCACGACAGTCTCGAATAGCTTCATCAGTGCTCCCATCCAGATCTTCAATCAATCGAGCAGCAATACGATCGTTCTCAGCACCGTGACGCAAGTTCAGATCTACGGATCCTCAGCGACGACCATCAACGGCTGCTATCTGGGTGGGACGACGATCGTCGATTCGTCTACCGCAACTCTCATCTCGAAGAACATCATGTCGGTCTCCGGTATCGGGGCGGTCATCGTCCAGAATGGCAG
This sequence comes from Elusimicrobiota bacterium, assembly GCA_016194625.1. Next base: position 12,396 of record JACQBB010000108.1, read on the forward strand.
TCGGGACATCGCTCTGAGCGGCAACATGGTGCTGCCCGGGGCTCAGCGGGGGTTTCAGTTCACTCCGACCCCGCCGTATGCGGGCGGACTGATCGCGGTCGCGTCGAACACCATCAACTTCCAATCGACGGGATATGGAGTCTCGCTGACCACCGCCGCGAGCGGGACGCAGGTCTGGATCAGCTCCAACATGTTCCTGCCGGACCTGGTCACCGGCGGCGCGGGCAACCATGCGCTCGAGTTCAACGGCCTGACCGCCGGCGCGACCGTCCAGTTCAACTCGTTCTATTACCGGAACTCCGCCGGCGCCGCGGCGAATTCCTACAACACGATCTGGGCCATGAGCTCGCCGGGACTGACGATCCATCACAACCGGATCAACCAGGGCGGCATGATCACGAGCGGCGCATACGCGGCGATCCAACTGACCGGCTCGCCGAACGCGGGGATCAAGTACAACGACCTGAACATACAGGCGCCGGTGGCGGTCGCGCAGGCGGCGGCGCTGGTCTTGAGCACCGGCTCCACCGGGGCGCAGCTCATCGGCAACGCGTTCAACATGAGCCTCGCCGCCGCCGCGACCGCGACCGTGTACGTCGACGCGCTCTCTCAGAGCGGCTTCTACGCCAACTACAACGACTATCACAGCTTGATCGCGCCGAACGCCGTGAACTGCGCGGGGACCGTCTTCAGCGCGGGCGGAGCCTGGACGTGCGGCGGCGGGCTGCTCGACACGAACTCGATGGCCTTCGACCCGTTCTGGTTCAACACGGCCGTCCTCACCGAGGACTTCCATCCGCTCTCGGCGGCGGGGCGCTGGAACCCCGGCAGCAACGGGTTCAACGCCGACGCCACTCATTCGTTGACCATCGACTCCGGCGATCCGAACGACGACTTCTCGGCCGAACAGGCGTTCAACGGCAACCGCATGAACATCGGCAGCTACGCGGGGACGCCGGAGGCGTCGAAATCCGTCGCGGCGGCGAGCTTCCCCGGCTGTCCGACGTGGAGGAACGTCGGCGTGGGGCAGCAGTTCGCGTCGATCAATCAAGCGGTCGCGTCGCTGCCTCCGTCGCTGACCGGCCCTGAATGCGTCATCATCCGCGACGGCGGGACCTATATCGAACAGGTGACGGTGGCGAACTTCACCAACAACGGCTCGACGATCGCCATCTTCGCCGATCCCGGGACGGGCCTGGTCCCGACGGTCTCCCCGCCCGGAGGTTCGTTCGCCGCCTTCAACCTGACCAACGCGTCCGTCACGGTGAAGGGCCTGCGCGTCCGGCCGAGCGCGCCGACGAGCTACGGCGTCTATGCGTCCTCGCCGAACATCGTCCTGGCGACGATGACGGTGGTCGATCCCGCCGGCTTCTTCGGGGTCAAGAACGTCCTGCTGAGGAGCTACGACACCCTGTCGTTCAGCACCGTGGCGGCGACCGCGGGCGACGCCGTGTGGGTGGGAGGCAACGGCGTCTTGATCGACGCGAGCAGCATCACGGCGTCCGCGGGCGGGTCGGCGGCCGTCGCCGTCGCGGGCTCGTCGAACACGATCGACCGCAGCTATCTGTCGGCGGTCGGCTCCACACTGTTCCTGAACCCCGGCTCGGACTCGAACCGCGTCCTGACGAGCACGATCATCGTCGGCGGCAACGGCTTCGCCGTCGACGGCGCCGGGAGCTCCTCGTGCACCGTGAGCCAGAGCTTCCTCGCGTCGACCTACGGCCTCGCCAGCGGCGGCGCGCTCTCCTTCGGAGGCAACGCGAACGTCGTCTCCAAATCCATCCTGGTCTCGTCCGCTGCCAACGCGTTGAGCCTCGGCGGCGCGACCAACACCCAGGTGACCCTCAGCACGGTCAGCGCGCTCGGCGGTTCCGCCGTGGAGATCTACCTCGGCGCGACGAACAACCGGTTCGACCGGTCCACGATCTACTCGAGCGCAGGATTCGGCGTCCGGATGTCGAACGTCAGCTCGAACACCGTCAGCCAGTCGACGATCACGGCCGGCGCGGGCGCAGCCGTCCAGTTCGACGGGGGCGCCAGCTACAACGTCGTCCAGCAGAGCACGATGAGCACTCAGACCGGGCTC
>JACQBB010000109.1 GCA_016194625.1 Elusimicrobiota bacterium
GTGCGCCTGCGCCGCGCCGGCTTCGACATGGCCGGCGAGGCGTCGGTGCCCGACGAGCTGGAGGTCATCCGGACGGCGCTGAAGCGCGCGCTGGAGTCGGCGGACCTGGTCGTCGTCTGCGGCGGCCTGGGCCCGACCTTCGACGACATCACGCGCGAGGCCGCGTGCGCCGCGCTCGGCCGCGAGCTGTCCTTCGACCCGAGACTGTGGAAGGTCATCCTGTCGCGCTTCGCGCGCTACCGCATCGCCGTGCCCGAGGAGAACAAGCGCCAGGCGATGCGCGTGGAAGGCGCCGAGATCCTGGCGAACCGCAACGGCTCCGCGCCCGGCCAGCTGATCCGCGCGCGCGGACGCACGCTCGTGCTCCTGCCGGGGCCGCCGACCGAGATGTACCCGATGTTCGAGGCCGTCCTGCCGAAGCTCGCGCGCCTGCACGCGCGCGGCGTCCATCCCGCGTCCTTCTCCGTGCGCCTGTCCGGCGTGCCCGAGTCCGTCGCCGACGAGCGCCTGGACCCCGTGCGCGCGCGCTGGCCGAAGGCCCGCTTCACCATCTTGGCCTCCGGCGGCGAGGTGTCGTTCCACGCGACCGCCCTCGAATCGTCGCCGGCCGCGGCGCGCGCCTCGCGCGCGAAACTGCGCCGCGAGATCCTGGCCGCGGTGGGGGAGTTCGCCCACGGCGAGGGCGACGCGACCCTGGAGAAGGCCCTCGGCGAGCGTTTGAAGCATCGCAAGCTCTCTTTGGCCGTCGCCGAATCCTGCACCGGCGGTCTGCTGGGAGGCCGGATCACTTCCGTGGCAGGCTCCTCTTCGTATTTCGTTGGTGGCGTCCTGTCCTACTCGAACGCCGTCAAGATCCGTCAGCTGCGCGTTCCCTCCAAGATGATCGTCCGCCACGGAGCCGTTTCTCAAGAATGCGCGTCCGCGATGGCCCGCGGCGTCCGCAAGCTCCTCCGCTCCGACCTCGGCGTCGCCATCACCGGCGTCGCCGGCCCGGGCGGGGGGACCCAGGACAAGCCCGTCGGACTGGTCTTCGTCGCCGTCTCCGGCCCCGGCCGCGCGGAAGCGGTCAAGCGCCTGGAGATCAACGGCCCGCGCGACGCCGTCCGCGGCCGCGCCGTCACCGCCGCGCTGCGCCTGGCCTTCGACTCGGTTTCTTGACCGACGGGCTCCGTCTTTCCTATCATAGCCGGAACATGATCACTAAAGAGAAGAAGTCGGAGAACGTCAAGAAGTACGGCAAGTCGCCCAGCGACACCGGCAGCACCCAGGTCCAGATCGCCCTCCTCACCGAGCGCATCAAGGACCTTTCCGGACACCTGAAGGCCAACAAGAAGGACCACTCGTCCACCCGCGGCCTCCTCAAGATGGTCGGCCAGCGCCGCCGCCTCCTCAGCTACCTGAAGAAGCGCGACCTGACGGGCTACAACACGATCCTGAAGCAGTTGGACCTGCGGAAGTAATCCCCATGGCCAACCTCCAGAAGATCAGCCTGCAGGAGACTGTGGGCGGCAAGACCATTATCCTCGGTACGGGCACGCTGGCCAAGCAGGCCGGCGGCTCCGTCACCATCCAGCTCGGCGACTCCATCGTCTTCTCGGCCGCGACCTGCGCCGCGAACCCGAAGGACGTGAGCTTCGTCCCGCTGACCTCCGACTACCGCGAGCGCGCGTACGCCGCCGGCCGCGTGCCGGGCGGCTTCTTCAAGCGCGAGATGCGCCCCCGCGACAAGGAGACGCTGACGTCCCGCCTCGTCGACCGGCCCATCCGCCCGCTGTTCCCGGAAGGCTGGAACCATGAGACCTCGATCCAGTCGATCGTCGTGTCGTGCGACCTGGCCAACGATCCTGATGTCCTCGCCATCACGGGGGCGTCCGCAGCCCTCATGCTCTCCGACGCGCCGTTCAACGGCCCCGTCGGCGGCGTGCGCATCGCGCGCGTCAACGGCGCGTTCGTGCTGTTCCCGACCTGGGAGGAGCGCGAGCTGGCGGAGCTGGAGCTGGTCGTCGCGGGCAAGAAGGACGCCCTGCTGATGGTCGAGGGCTCCTCCAACGAGGTCACCGAGGAAGTGTTCGCCGAGGCCCTCGACATCGCGCAGAAGGAGATCAACAAGCTCTGCGCGCTGCAGCTCGAGCTGGTCAAGCAGAGCGAGGCCGCCGGCCGCAAGGTCGAGAAGTACGTCGTGGCCCCGCCGCCGATCCCGCCCGCGGTGCACGAGCTGGTCAAGACGAAGGCGACGGAGCCGATCCGCAAGGCCCTGCGCTCGAAGCTCGACAAGCACGGCCTGGACGCCAAGATCGACGAGGTCAAGGACGGCCTCAAGAAGGAGGTCGAGGAGAAGATGAAGGCCGGCGACGCCGCTTACGCCGACGGCCTGAAGTGGGTCTCGAAGTGCATCGAGGACATCCTCTACACCGAGAGCCGCTCGCTGACGCTCGACGACCACATCCGCCCCGACGGCCGCGGCTTCGAGGAGATCCGGCCCATCGAGATCATGATGCGGCCGTTCGAGCGCCTCCACGGCTCGGTCGTCTTCCAGCGCGGTCAGACGCAGGCGTTCTGCTCCGCGACGCTCGGCACGCCGGGCGACATGCAGATCATGGACGTGCTCGAGGGCGAGTACAAGGAGCGCTTCATGCTCCACTACAACTTCCCGGCCTTCTCGGTCGGCGAAGTGCGCCCGGAGCGCGGCCCCGGCCGCCGCGAGATCGGCCACGGCGCGCTCGCGCGCCGCAGCCTCGCGGTGCTGCTGCCGCCGGAGGAGGAGTTCCCGTACACGCTGCGCGTCGTCTCCGAGATCTGGGAGTCCAACGGCTCCAGCTCGATGGCGTCGGTCTGCGGCGGGTCGCTGTCGCTGTTCGACGCGGGCGTGCCGATGAAGGCCGCCTGCGCGGGCATCGCGATGGGCCTGGTGCTCGAGAAGGGCAAGTACGCGGTCCTGACGGACATCGCCGGCATCGAGGACCACAACGGCGACATGGACTTCAAGGTCGCCGGCACCCGCAACGGCATCACCGGCTTCCAGATGGACATGAAGATCGAGGGCCTCTCGATCGACATCATGAAGGAGGCGCTCGCGCAGGCGAAGCGCGGCCGCCTGTTCATCCTCGACAAGATGGACGCCGTCCTGCCCGAGCCGCGCAAGCAGCTCGCCGCGACGGCCCCGCGCCTGTTCCGCATCCAGATCCCCACCGACAAGATCGGCGCGCTGATCGGCCCCGGCGGCAAGAACATCCGCCGCTTGATGGAGACCTACGCCGTGCAGGTCGACGTCGAGGACGACGGTTCCGTGTTCATCGCGGGCGTCGACCCCGTCGGCTGCGAGCAGGCGAAGGCCGAAGTCGAGGCCCTCACGCTCGAGGCCGAGGTCGGCAAGGTCTACA
>JACQBB010000110.1 GCA_016194625.1 Elusimicrobiota bacterium
GTCGCCGCGCTCCTCCTGCCGACGCCCGCCTCCGCGGGCTCGGCGGCGCCGGCCGCGCCCGCCCCCGCGGGCGCGCCGGCGGCGGGCGCGTCGTCGAACGGCGGGATGGTCAGCCTCTCTCTGGTCGAGGCCCTGGCGGCGGTCCGCGCGCCGCAGCTCGCGGGCCTGTTCTCGTTCATCTCGTCCGACGACGCCCCGTTCGCGTTCGCCGACTACCTGGCGCGCGACAAGAAGGCGCTGAAGCTCTACGTCGAGAAGCTCGACGACGACCGCAAGGCCGCCAACGGGCTCACCGCGTGGGACCACAACGTCTGCGCGAGCCTGGTGAACCTGTACTCGTCCCCGCTGGCCGCGACCTTCGGCCGGCCCGACGAGAAGCGCCTGTCGAAGATCAACCAGTGCGTGCTCGTCCCCGTCGTCCCGCTCGAGGACATCGTCGCGCGGAGGAAGCGATGAGCCCGCGCGCCCTCGTCACCGGCGCGGCCGGCTTCGTCGGCTCCAACATCGCCTGGGAGCTGGCGGCCCGCGGCTGGAGCGTCGTCGCGCTCGACGACTTCTCCACCGGGACCTTCAAGAACCTGCAGGGCTTCCCCGGCGACGTCGTCGCCGCCGACGTGTGCGACACGGCCGACTGGGCCCCGCGCGTCGGCAAGGTCGACGCCGTCTTCCATCAGGCCGCGATCACCGACACGACCGTCATGGACCAGCGCCTGATGATGCGCGTGAACGTGGAGTCCTTCCGCGACCTGCTCGCGTGGGCCGCGAAGTCCAAGGTCAAGAAGGTCGTGTACGCGTCGTCGGCCGCGACCTACGGCGACCTGCCCGTCCCGCACCGCGAGGACGCCGCGCCCAAGCCGCTGAACGTGTACGGCTTCTCGAAGATGGTCATGGAGACCGTCGCCGCGCAGGCCAAGGGCGTGAAGGCCGTCGGCCTGCGCTACTTCAACGTGTTCGGCCCGCGCGAGGCCCACAAGACGAAGTACGCCAGCATGATCTGGCAGCTGTCGCTGCAGATGCGCGACGGCCGCCGCCCGCGCATCTTCGAGTTCGGCGAGCAGTACCGCGACCACATCTACGTCAAGGACGTGGTGGACGCCAACATCAAGGCCTTCGAGAAAGGCGCGCCCGGCGTGTACAACTGCTGCACCGGCCGCAAGACCGATTTCAACGCGATCGTCGCCGGCCTCAACGCGGCGCTGGGGACGAACCTCGCGCCGGAGTACTTCAAGAACCCCTACTCGTTCTACCAGAACGAGACGCTGGGCGACCCCGCGAAGGCCCGCAAGGCCTTCGGCTTCGCCGCCCAGTGGACCGCCGAGCGCGGCATCGCCGATTACATCGGAGGCGGCCGCAAGCCCGCCGCCGTCGGAGCCTGACATGGCATCTCTCAGAGAGCTTCGCAGCAAGATCAAGTCCACGAAATCCACCGAGCAGATCACCAAGGCCATGAAGATGGTCGCGGCGGCGCGCATGCGCAAGTCGCAGCTGGCGATCCTGGCGGCGCGCCCGTTCGCGTCGAAGATGGAGCGCCTGGTGCGCGAGCTCGCCCTCCTGCAGGAGCGCGCGGACCTGGCGGCCGGCGTCTCGTCGACCCTCCATCCGTTCTTCGAGCACCGCTCGCGCCAGCGCGACCAGGCCGAGCTGCTGGTCGTCGTCGCCGGCGACAAGGGCCTGTGCGGCGCGTTCAACTCCAACGTCCTGCGCTCCGCGCTCGAGTGGTTCCGCGAGCGGCAGGGCAAGAAGACCCTCTGCATCGTCGTCGGCCGCAAGTCGCGCGACTTCGTCCACCGCCTGCGCGGCCACGACGTCGAGGTCGTGCACGAGATGGTCGGCGTGTTCCCGAAGGTCTCCTTCACGCACGCGGACCTGCTCGGCCAGGCGATCGTCGACGCCTACCTCAAGCGCGGCGCGTCGAAGGTCACCGTGCTCTACAACGAGTTCAAGTCCGTCGCCCAGCAGCGCCTGCTCACCGCCGCCCTGCTGCCGATCCCGACGCCCGAGGTCGTGCCGGACGCCGTCGAGCTGCCCGACTACGGCTTCGAGCCGGACCGCGCCGCGCTGCTGGCCGCGCTGCTGCCCCGCTTCATCAAGGGCCAGGTGTACCGCATCCTGCTCGAGTCGCAGGCCGCGGAGCTGGCCGCGCGCATGAACGCGATGGACGCGGCGTCGAAGAACGCGAAGGAGCTGCGCGAGTCGTACGTCCTGGACGCCAACCGCACGCGCCAGGCGATGATCACGAAGGAGATCGCGGAACTCGTCGGCGGCGCGGAAGCGCTGGCCGGCTGAAATAACGGTACCGGAGAGAGATGACCGACAAGACCATCGCCGCATCGGAGCAGAGGCGTCACGCGCGCACCGCCGTGGGCGTCACTCTGGACTTCCGCCTGGCGGGCGAGAACCCGTCGCGCTGCCGCGGCACCATCACCGACCTGTCCCAGGGCGGCATGACCTTCAAGACCGACGCGGTCCTCGAGGAAGGCATGACGCTGCACCTGAAGCTCCCGTCGTCCATCCAGATCCGCGGCGAGGTGCGCTCCGTCGGCGCCGCCGTCGCGGGACAGCGCCGCTACGGCGTGAGATTCCACAAGATCGGGTATTCCCCGGTCATCTGACACAGAGAGCATAATCATGAACATCGGCAAGATCGTCCAGGTCATCGGACCCGTCGTCGACGTGGAGTTCCCCTCGGGCAAGCTCCCGGCGAACTACAACGCCCTCAAGATCAAGATGCCCGCCGGCGACGGCGCGACCCTGACCGTCGAGGTCGCCAGCCACCTCGGCGACAACGTCGTGCGCACCATCGCGATGGGCGCGACCGAGGGCCTGACGCGCGGCACCCCCGTCGAGGACACCGGCGCGGCGATCACCGTCCCCGTGGGCCGCGCGTGCCTGGGCCGCCTGATGGACGTGCTCGGCTCGGCCAAGGACGGCAAGCCGGCGATCAAGTCCGACGAGACCGCCCCGATCCACCGCGAGGCGCCGAAGCTGGTCGACCTCGTCACCAAGCCCCAGATCTTCGAGACCGGCATCAAGGTCATCGACCTGCTCGCCCCGTACATGAAGGGCGGCAAGATCGGCCTGTTCGGCGGCGCCGGCGTCGGCAAGACCGTCACCATCCTCGAGCTCATCAACAACGTCGCCAAGGAGCACGGCGGCGTGTCCGTGTTCGGCGGCGTCGGCGAGCGCTCGCGCGAGGGCAACGACCTGTACCGCGAGATGGAGGAGTCCAAGCTGTCCGACGGCGCGCCCGTCCTCTCCAAGACCGTGCTGGTCTTCGGGCAGATGAACGAGCCGCCGGGCGCCCGCGCCCGCGTCGGCCTGACCGCCCTGACCCAGGCCGAGTCCAGGACGTCCTGCTCTTCATCGACAACGTGTTCCGCTACGTGCTCGCCGGCGCCGAGGTCTCGGCGCTGCTGGGCCGCATGCCGTCGGCCGTCGGCTACCAGCCGACCCTGACCACCGAGATCGGCGCGCTCCAGGAGCGCATCACCTCGACCAAGAAGGGCTCGATCACCTCGATCCAGGCCGTGTACGTCCCCGCCGACGACCTGACCGACCCCGGCGTGGCCAACACCTTTACCCACCTGGACGCCACCACCGTGCTCTCGCGCCAGATCGCCGAACTGGGCATCTTCCCGGCCGTCGACCCGCTCGAGTCCACCTCGCGCATCCTGGACCCGAACGTCGTCGGCGCCGAGCACTACGACGTGGCCCGCGGCGTGCAGAAGGTGCTGCAGCGCTACCGCGACCTGCAGGACATCATCGCCATCCTCGGCATCGACGAGCTGTCCGAGGACGACAAGCTGGTCGTGTCGCGCGCGCGCAAGATCCAGAAGTTCCTGTCGCAGCCGTTCTTCGTGGCCCAGCAGTTCACCGGCCGCGAGGGCCGCTACGTGAAGCTCAAGGACACCATCGCGGGCTTCAAGGCGCTGATCGACGGCAAGTGCGACGCGATCCCCGAGCCCGCGTTCTACATGTGCGGCGGCCTCGAGGACGCGATGGCGAACGCGGAGAAGCTGAAGAGCTGAGACGGACGACAGACCGGAGCCCCTTATGGCCGACAAGCACCTGACGCTCGAACTCGTCACGCCGGAGAAGGTCGCGTGGTCCGCGCCCGCGGACTTCGTCGTCCTGCCCGCCGTCCAGGGCGAGATGGGCGTCCTTCCGGGCCATCAGCCGTTCCTCGTGCAGCTCGCCCCGGGCGAGGTGCGCATCACCGACAAGGGGCAGGTCCGCCGCTTCGCCGTGTCGGGCGGCTTCGCCGAGGTCAAGGACGACGCGATCGCGCTGTTCGCGGAGACGGCCGAGATGGGCGAGCAGATCGACTCCGAGCGCGCGCACCAGGCGCTCGAGCGCGCCAAGCTGCAGACGACGCAGCCCGGGCTCGACGAGCTTCAGCTGGCGGAGATGGAAGCGGCGATCCGCCGCGCCCAGGTCCGCCTGCGCGTGTCGCGCCGCGTGAAGACGGTCCCGCCGCACATCGGCCAGTAGCATGGCCGACGCCGAGGACCGCACGCGGGGGGGCCTCAAGGCCCCGCCGCCGCCCGCGCTCGTCGGCAACCACTCGAAGGTCATCCGCAAGGCCGCGGGCGCCTTCGAGTGGAAGGACGTCCCGCTCGAGGCGTACAAGACCGACACCGCGGACTACAAGGGCATCACCCGCCGCGAGCTCGTCGGCAAGCGCGGCGAGACGACCAAGTTCCACGTCCGCTACTTCGAGATCGCGCCCGGCGGCCACTCGACGCTCGAGAAGCACGAGCACGAGCACGTCGTGATCCCGCTGCGCGGCAAGGGCGAGGCGCAGGCCGGCTGCTACGTCTGGACCGTCGGCGTCGGCGACGTGGTGTACGTCTCGCCGTCGGACCCCCACCAGTTCCGCTGTCCCGCGGACGCGACGGAGCCCTTCGGGTTCCTGTGCATGGTGAACGCCGAGCGCGACCGCCCGCAGTCGGTCGACGGCCTCGGCGCCTGCCACATCTGCGAGTAGGACCTTTGCCCGCGCGGATCTAGGCCTTTCGTCCCGTCCCGCCGGACGGGTCCTTTGACAGAATGCGGTCGTGACCCGGCCCTTGGCCGCCGTCCTGGCCGTCCTCGCCGCCTCCCCGGGGGCGGCGGCCGTCGTCGCCCGCGTCCCGTCGACCGTCGGCGTCTATTCCGCCCCCGCGCCGTTCGCCGTCCCGGCGCCCGCGCTCGCTTCCGGCCTCGCGCTCCCGGCCTTCTACGCCCCCGCGCTCCTCGCCGCGCCGTCGCTCGCGGCGGCTCCCGTCGCGGCCGTTCCCGCGGCGCCGGTCCCGCTCGCCGCGCTGCCGATGCTGCGCGCGGCCGCCGACGCTCCCGCGGCCCCGGC
>JACQBB010000096.1 GCA_016194625.1 Elusimicrobiota bacterium
GCTGAGCTTCACCTTCCGCGACGACTACCAGCTCCAGCAGGGCAACCGCGCGGTCGTCGCCGACGCGCGCTGGGGCGACGACGAGGGCGCCACCCTCGGCGGCGGCTTCGCCTACAACATGGCCGAGCCGGGCCGGTACTACGGCAACGCCGAGTTCGCGGTCGCCCCGTCCAGCCCGACCTGGCGCCTGTCGCTCGTCCTGCGCGCGTACGCCGACACGCCCGGCGGCGCCGGCAAGCTCCACGGCGGCCGCCTGTTCGAGAAGGAGGTCGCCTGGACCAAGCGCTGGCACGACTTCTACACCAAGCTCGGCGCGCGCTTCCGTCCCGGCGGCGTCGGCGAGGCCACCATCCGCGTGGACTTCAAGTTCGGCACGACCGACCCCAAGCAGGCCCCGCATCGGGACTGGGAGGCCGAGTGGTTCCCCGAGCGCGCGACGCAGGAAGACCTGCGCCCGTGAGCCTGTCCGCGGTCGTCGCGGACGCGCTGCGCGACCGCTGGGAGAGCCTGCCGCTGCTGGCGACCTTCTCCGGCGCGCGCGGCTGGGACGCGACGCTGGGGGAGAACTCCCTCGACTTCGTCGCCGGGCGCCTGAAGGCCAAGAAGGAGCTGCTCTCGCGCCTCGGGCGCGTCCGCCCGCGCTCCCTCGACGAGCGGCTGGACGCGCGCGTGCTGGCCGGGCACCTGCGCGTCCAGGTCGCCGAGATCGAGCGCTGGCGCCGCGTCGAGTGGGACGCGTCGCTGTATCCGTTCATGGTCGTGCGCTCCTGCCACATCCTGCTGGTCAAGGACCTTCCGCGGGAGTACCGGCGCGACTGCCTGGCCGCGCGGCTGCGCCAGGCGCCGGTCTATCTCGCGCAGGGGCTGAAGAACCTGCGCCGCCCCGACCGCCGCCACGCGGAGCTGGCGCTGGCCGCGTGCGAGTCCGGGATCGGCTTCATGAGGGAGGCCGTCGCTCCGCTCGACCCGCGCGGCTCCGAGCTGGCGGTCCGCGCGTTCGCCGGCTACGCCGCCGCGGTGCGCGCCGAGGTCCTGCCGCGCGCCGTCCGCCGCTACCCGGCGGGCCGGGACCTGTTCGCGCTGAAGCTGCTCGAGGAGCACGGCCTGCCGTACTCGCCCGAGGACCTGGCCGAGGTCGGCCGGAAGGCCGTCGCCGACACGACGGCCGAGCTGCGCCGCCTGTCTCCGTCGTGGCGCGCCGACCTGGAGCGCATCAAGAAGCGCGCGCCCGGCCTGAAGGACCTGCTGAACGTCTATCGCGCCGAGACGCGCCGGGCGCGCCGCTGGGTGCGCGACGCGGACATCGCGACCCTGCCGCGCGGCGAGCGCCTGGACGTGGTCCCCACGCCGCGCTTCGAGTGGGACACCTCGCCTTACGCCGCGCTCCTCCCTCCGGGGCCTTTCGAACGCTCGCGTCGCGGCCAGTTCTGGGTCACGCCGGTGGACCCTTCCTGGCCGGCGGCCAAGCGGCGCGAGCGCCTGGAGGGTCACTGCTACGCGGGGCTTTCCAGCGTGTGCCCGCACGAGGGCTACCCGGGCCACCATCTGCAGCTCGTGCGCTCCAACATGATCCGCTCCGAGGTCCGCCGCGTGTTCACGACGCCGGTGCTCGTGGAAGGCTGGGCGTTGTACTGCGAGAAGATGGTCGAGGAGGAGGGCTTCTCGTCCGGCCGCGACGCCGCGCTGTACCGCCTGAAGGACCAGCTCTGGCGCGCGGTGCGCATCGGCGTGGACCTGGGCCTGCACGTCCGCGGCTGGAGCCCGGAGAGGGCCGCCGGGGTCCTGGTGCGCGACGCCCTGCTGGAGCGCGAGAACGCCGCCGCCGAGGTCAGCCGCTACTGCGGCACCCCGACCCAGCCGATGAGCTACATGACCGGGATGCTCGAGCTGCTGCGCCTGCGCGAGGAGTGTCGCGCGGCCTGGGGTCCGCGCTTCACTCTGAAGCGCTTCCACGACGCGGTGCTGGACCTGGGCGGGATGCCGCCGTCCTGGATGCCCTTGCCCTAGCGCCGTCTCCCCGGAAAAGAAGAAGGCCCCGGCGCGAGCGCCGGGGCCTTCCTTTTAAGCTACGCGACGGTCAGTACGTGCTCCAGACGGAGCCCTTGCTGTCCGTGTGCGTGCAGTTGACGATGGTCTGGCCGAGGTTGGAGTCGCCGGCCACGTTGTCGTAGTACCAGCCGCCCGCGCCGGTGATGGCCGTCAGCGCGCCGTCGACTTCCGCCGACGAGTCGGTGTGGTAGTTCGGCGTCTTCGCCGAGGGGACGGTGGACAGGTACTTGCCCGCCGTGGTCAGCGCGGCGATCTGGGCGGGGTAGGTGCCCTCCATGTCGCCGTAGTAGATGCTGAGGGCCGAGCGGATCGAGCCCAGGTTGCCCTTGGACGCGCCCTCGCCCGACTTGCGGATGAGCTCGGCGAACTTCGGGATCGCGATCGCGGCGAGAATGCCGATGATCGCGACGACGATCATGAGCTCGATGAGCGTGAAGCCTTTGCGCTTATTCATGGTATCAATACCCTCCGTGAGTGTCTCGATTGTAGCAGGTGTTTTCGCGAGGATGCCAGTGAAATTTCGCTGAACGTTCCGGGGCGGGGAGCCTGTCCCGGGGCGGAAATGCTAGGATGGCCGCCCATGGCCAAGGATCTCTGGCTGGTCACCGGCGGAGCCGGCTTCATCGGCTCCCACCTCGCGGAGGGTCTGGTCCGCCGCGGGCAGCGCGTCCGCGTGCTCGACAACCTCTCGACGGGCCGCCTGGACAAGCTCGCCTCCGTCCGGGGGAAGATCGAGTTCGTGAAGGGCGACATCACCCGCCCGGCGGACTGCGCGAAGGCCTGCCGCGGCGTGAAGTACGTCCTCCATCAGGCGGCCATCCGTTCGGTGCCCAAGTCGATGGACCGGCCGATGCCGTCCAACGAGGCCAACGTCACGGGGACCTTGAACATGCTGGTCGCCGCGCGCGCGGCGGGCGTGAAGCGCTTCGTCTACGCCTCGTCCAGCTCCGCCTACGGCGGCTGCAAGGTCTATCCCCAGCGCGAGGACATGCGCCCCCAGCCGCTCTCGCCCTACGCGGTGAGCAAGCTGGCCGGCGAGCATTACGCGATCGTCTGGGCCAAGTCGTTCGGCCTGGAGACCGTCTCGCTGCGCTACTTCAACGTGTTCGGCCCGCGCCAGGACCCCGAGTCGCTGTACTCGGCGGTGATCCCCAAGTTCATGGAGCAGGCCTTGGCGGGCGTCCCGCTCGACGTGCACTGGGACGGCAAGCAGTCGCGCGACTTCACGCACGTGGACAACGTGGTCGCCGCGAACATCCTGGCGGCCAAGGCGCCGTCGTCCGTCTCCGGCGAGGTCTTCAACGTCGCCAACAACCAGACCCACTCGCTGCTCGACATGATCCGCGTCATCGAGCGCATCGTCGGCCGCCGGCTCGAGCGGCGCCACCATCCGATGCGCGGCGGCGACGTGCGCAAGACCTGGGCCGACAACCGCAAGATCCGCCGCGTCCTCGGCTACAAGCCCGTGAAGGGCTTCGAGGAAGGCCTGCGCGAGACCTGGGACTGGTTCCTGCAGGGGCGCCGCTGACATGAAGGTGCTGGTGACGGGCGGCCTCGGCTTCATCGGCTCCAACTTCGTCCGCCACGCGCTGAAGGCGCGCCCGTCGTGGTCCATCGTGAACCTGGACCTGCGCACCTACGCGGGCAACCCCGCCAACGTCGCCGACCTGCCGAGGTCCCGGCATCGGTGGGTCAAGGCCGACATCCGCGACCCGAAGGCCGTCGACAAGGCGATGAAGGGCTGCGAGCTGGTCGTGCATTTCGCCGCCGAGACGCACGTCGACCGCTCGATCCTCGACGCGTCCGCGTTCCTGTCCACGAACGTCATCGGCACGCAGGTCCTGCTCGACGCCGCGCTGCGGCACAAGGTCCGCCGCTTCCTCCACGTCTCCACCGACGAGGTGTACGGCTCGATCCCGAAGGGCTATTCCAAGGAAGGCGACCAGCTCGAGCCGAACAGCCCCTACGCCGCCTCGAAGGCCGCCTCCGACCTGCTGGTGCGCTCTTACTTCGTCACGCACAAGGCGCCGGTCGTCACCACGCGCGCGTCGAACAACTACGGTCCGTACCAGTACCCCGAGAAGGCCCTGCCCCTGATGATCACCAACTTCATGGAGGACAGGCCCTTCCCGCAGTACGGCGACGGCCGCCAGGTGCGCGACTGGCTGCACGGGACGGACCACGCCCGCGCCATCCTGCTGGTCCTCGAGAAGGGCGGTCTCGGCGAGACCTACAACATCGGCGGCTCC
>JACQBB010000097.1 GCA_016194625.1 Elusimicrobiota bacterium
AGCCGGGCGAGCGCGCCGCGCCCCAGCCGGACGCCGCGCGCGCGGTCGCGACGCTGTACGCGCACTCGGGCCTCACCGCGGGCTTCGGCAACGGCCTGTTCCCGGTCGCCGTCGGCCGGACGGTCGGCGGCACCACCACGATCAACTCCGGCACTTGCCTGCGCCCGCCCGCGGACGCGGTCGCGCGCTGGGCGCGCGTGAGCGGTTTCGACGCGGAGGGCTTCGCCGCCGGCGTGGAGGAGGCGTGGACCGCGCTGGGCGTCGCGACGGTCCCCGCGGCGCTGGCCGGCGGCTCCACGAAGCTGTTCTTCCGCGGCCTGGAGCGCCTGGGCGTGGGCGGCGGCCACCTGCTCGAGCGCGCGGCCCCCGGCTGCAAGGGCGACGGCCGCTGCTGCTTCGTCTGCCCGACCGGAGCCAAGGCCACCGCCGCCTCGGCGTTCCTGGACCAGGCCGTGCGCGAGCGCGGCGTCGTCCTGCGCACCGGCGCGCGGCTGGAGTCCGCGGTCCCCGCCGCGCGCCCCGGCGCGCCGGTCCGCGCCGTCGTCTCCTGCGGCCCGGAGGCGCGCCTGGAGTCGCTGACCTGCCGCGGCCTGGTCCTGGCCTGCGGGACTCTCGACCTGCGCTACGAGGGCGCGTTCGTCCCTCCGGAGATCGCCCCGCTGACGATGCCGCTGGAGGGCCGTCGCCTGCGCGGCTGGCTCGACGCGTACTCACGCGTCGCGAGCTTCGGCTGGATGGTCCGCGACGCCGGGCGCGGGAGCGTGCGCCACCCGCTCGGCGCGGGCCTGCCGCTGATCCGCTACGACCTGGCCGCGGAGGACGCGCGGCTGATGGCGCGCGCGATGCGCTTCGTCGCGCGCGCGTACCTGGCGGCCGGCGCGCGCAAGGTGCTCCTGCCGCTGAACCGCCCGGACAACGAGCTGGACTCCGAGGCGGCTCTCGACGCCTTCGACTGGGCCTCGGTGCGCCCCGCCCAGCTGCAGACGATGGGCTTCCACCCGCTGGGGACCGCGGGCCTCGGCCGCGTCGTCGGCGGCGACCTGAAGGCGGCGCCCGGGGTGTGGGTGTGCGACGGCTCGGCCGTGCCCGAGCCGCTCGGCGTCAACCCGCAGATCACGATCTACGCGCTGGCCCTGAGCCTGGCGCGCCGGCTGCTGAAGGAGGCCGCATGAGGTGGGACGGCAAGGGCTGGAGCCTGCCGCGGTTCATCGAGCTGACGGTCGCCTCGTGCGCGCTGGCCGCGGCGCTGGCGCTGAACAACTGCGCGGGCCGCGCCGCCGACCGCGCCGGCGAGCTGGCGCACTCCTCGCCGGACCTGCTGCTGTCGCACCTGCCGGTGGTGGACCTGCGCGTGCTGTTCGTGTACGGCTTCGCCGCGTTCCTGGTCTGTGTGTTCGGGCTGGGGGCGTGGCGCGAGGGGCGGCGCGCGGCTCACATCCTGTGGCTGTACGCGATCCTGGTCGCCCTGCGCAGCGTCTTCATCACGCTGACGCCGATGCGCGAGCCCGACGGGGCCCTGCAGGTGCTCGGCGACCCGCTGTTCGACGCGCTGGGCCGCCACATGACCTTCAAGCACGACCTGTTCTTCTCGTCGCACACGGCGATGCCCTTCCTCGCCTTCCTGAGCTTCCGGGACCGCTGGGCGCGCCGGCTGTTCCTGGCGTTCTCCGTGACGATGGCCGCGACGGTCCTGCTGACGCGGGTGCACTACTCGATCGACGTGTTCGCGGCTTTCTTCATCACCTACGCGGTGTACCGCTTCGAGCGGCGGTGGCTCAGGGTGCCGTACCGGCGCCTGCGCCACCGCCTGCTCGGCGGTCTTCTGCGGCCGAAGGCCTAGCCCTTCGCGCCGCCCCTCGGGGCCTCGCCGTCGCCGCCGCGGAAGGCGAGCAGTTCCCGCAGCATCAGCGTGTCCTGAGGGATCATCGAGATCTCGCCCTTGCTCTCGATCATGCGCTGGGTCTCCAGCACCTCGAACATCGCTTCCAATATGTCGGGCTGGGCGGAGATCTGCTTGAGCGCCGTGCCGACGATCTTGGGCCGCAGGGCCGCCGCCTCGGCGAAGGCCACGGCGGCCGTGCGCTGGGCGGTGCTGGCGATGATGTTGACCTGGTTCTCGCCGTCCTGCTTGATGGCGGCGGTGACCTGGCGCAATCGATTGACCACCTTCTCCTCGATCTGCCGGATCATGCCGGGGTCGCGGAAGTGGACCTTGCGGATGTACACCGAGCCCAGCTTGTAGCCCCACTCGTGCGACTTGGGGGACACCTCGTCGCGCACGGTCTGGCTCATCTGATGGCGGTTGCCGAGCATGTCGGCCAGCTTCATGTTCGACAGCGAGCGCACGGTCGCGTTGCTCACGTTGGCCGCGAGCGACCCCCGCGGGTCCGCGTTCTTGAAGATGTACGCCACCGGGTCGGAGACGTACATCTCGTACCAGATGCCGATGCCCATCGGCGCGCCCTCCTCCGAGTTCACCGGCTCGGAGCGGCGGTAC
This sequence comes from Elusimicrobiota bacterium, assembly GCA_016194625.1. The sequence goes on from JACQBB010000097.1 coordinate 2,498, forward strand.
ACCTGGTCCATGCGCATGTCGATGGTGTAGCAGGTGCCGATCCAGTTCACGATCGCGGCGGCGGGGCCCATCCGGAACCACAGGAAGTGCAGGCCGGGCTCCTTGATGATGTCCAGCACGTTGCCGAACAGCACGTACACCTTCGCGGTGCCCTCGTTGACCACCACGTAGAAGCCGAACACGCGCATCAGGCCGAACAGGACGGGGATCAGGATGAACGACCCGACGAAGGTCGTCATCGCGCCCATGAAGAATTCGTTCATGTCAGCGGCCCTCCCGGCGCGCGGCCTCGAGCACGAACTGCCGCCCCGCCGCGTACAGGCCGAGGCGCACGTTGCGCAGGTAGGCGATCAGCGCGGGCTCGCCGCCGATGCCCTTCAGGTCGCCGAGCTGCTTGGCCATCGCGGTCAGCGGCTCGACCTCGGCCTGCGCCTTCAGCGTCTCGATCTCGACGGCGCGGCGCGACTGGACGATCTTCTGGTCGGCCGAGGCCTGCGCCAGCGAGATCGCGGAGAAGACCTCGTTGTGCGCGGTGTTGATCGCCGCCAGCGCGGACTCCACGTCCCGGGGCGGGTCGATGCCGGTGATCAGCGACGCGTCCAGCACGATGCCGTAGCGCGCGACCGACGAGCGGCCGTCGCGGTCCATCTGGTCGTTGAGCGAGCGCAGGTTCTTGCGGATGTCGTTGATCGAGATGCCCATCACGTCGTTGAGGCCGATCGACTGCGCGCCGGCGCCGCCCGCGGCGACGGAGCCCGCCGGCGCCTCGAACGTCGCGATCTTCTCGCGCAGCACCGAGACGAAGTAGCCCATCACGTGCACGATCGGCTGCTTGATGCCGAACAGGTACGCGTACAGGTTGCGCTCGGACACGCGGTAGCGGATCTGGCCGGTGAGGCCGGTGTTCAGCTGGTCCTTGGTGACCGCCTCCAGCACGGTGCCGCCCTGGTTGGCCTCCGGCGACTCGGGGTCGAGCGCGATGTTCGCGCTCTGCACCGCGACCGACACCTTGTACACGCGCTCCCACGGCCACTTGAAGTACGGTCCGCCGGGCGGGATCACGCGCAGCTGCGGATAGTTGTAGCGCTCCTTCTCGTCGCCTTGGAGCGTCGCGGCCATCTCGGGGTCGTCGAGCGTGGACTTGCCGTCGATGCGCTGGGCGCGCCCGAAGCTGGTCTTGACCGCCCGCTCGTTCTGGTCGACCGTGTACAGCCCCGCGACCAGGTAATTGAGGAGGAACCACGCGACGAAGCCGATCACGCCGCCGATGAGGAGACCCATGGACACCTTCCTTAGGAGAGACCACGACCGCGACGCCCGAGTTTAGCCCCGTCCCGCGCCCCCCGTCAAGCCCGCGGGCCGCGGGACCCGCGGGATAGCGGTATAATGAGGCCATGCCCGCTCCGCGCAAGGTCCTGTTCGTGTGCACCGGCAACATCTGCCGCAGCGCGATGGCCGAGCATCTGCTGCGCAAACGGGCGGCCGACCTCGGGCTCGACCTGGAGGCGGCGTCGTGCGGGACCGCGGGAGACCCCCGCTACCAGGTCCCCGGCGTCGTGCGCCGTCTCCTCGCCGCGGAAGGCGTGCCCCCGTTCGAGCACCGGTCCCGGCTGGCCGTGCGCGAGACGCTGCGCTGGGCCGACCTGATCCTGACGATGACGGCCGCGCACCAAGACCATCTCCTGGACCTGTACCCGGAGTTCTCGCGGCGCACGCGCCTGTTCCGCGAGGCCGCCGGCCTGGACGAGCGCGACGTCGCGGACCCGATGGGGCGCCCGGACGAGGCCTTCGTCCTCTGCCTGGCCGAGATCCGCGCGGGGTTGGAGAACCTGCTGGCGCCCGGCGGCCTGCTGGCCCCGCGGGCTCCGTCCGCCGGACGCGATTGACGGGGGCGGTCCGGGAGTGCGAGAATCCCTCGCCCATGGGATCCCAGACCTGCCCCGCCTGCAAGGCCGAGAACGACGACTTGGCCCGTTTCTGCGACCAGTGCGGCGTCCCCCTGCCGAAGGCGGGCGCCGACGAGGAGTGCCCCGCCTGCGGCGGCCGCCTGCGGCCGATCGGCGGCGGCGGCGGCGACTGCTCGGATTGCGGGCTTCACGTCCCGGCGCCGGACCCCGAGCCGACCGCCCCCGCCGCGGCGCCCGCGCCGCCGGCGAACATGGTCCCCTGCCCGCTGTGCGCCGAGCCCACGCGCGACGACGCCGCCAGTTGCAAGAGCTGCGGGCTGTGGTACGAGACGCCGCGCGCGCTCCAGCCGTGCCCGCGCTGCGGCCAGCCCGCGGGGCCCGACGACTGCGCGTGCGGCGCGATCCTGACGCTCGACCGGCTGTTGGGCTTCGTCGCGCCGGGCGTGCGCTTCGTCTGCAAGAAGTGCAAGTCCCCGTTCGCCAAGCCCCCCGGCGACGGCACGAAGTGCCCGGCCTGCTCCGGCGCTCTGCTGCCGGCCGAGAACCTGAAGGCGTACGCGCGGAGCCTCCAGGGATGAGGGCCGCGGCCGCCGCCGCCCTCCTCCTGTCGGCGGCCCCGGCGTCCGCGC
>JACQBB010000098.1 GCA_016194625.1 Elusimicrobiota bacterium
GCGGGCGACCTGCTGGTCGACGGTGGAGACGTGGGGCGGCAGCAGCCCCTCGATGCCGAGGCGGCGCCTCTCCTCGCGGGTGAACGCGGAGCCTTTGTTCAAGGTCGGGTCCTGCAGCAGCGTCATCCCCGTGGTGGCGGGGCGGATGGAGTCTTCGGCGACGTCGAGATAGCGGGTGGCCTGCATGGTCTTCCTCCAATAGCGCGACATACCCTGACTTAGCAACGCAAATGCCACCGTCCGGCCCACTTGCGTCCCCGGCGTCCGGGTGCTACCCTGGCTCGGTGACTCGGACCGCGGCGCTCGCCGTCCTCCTCCTGCCGGGCCTGGCGCCGGCCGCTCGCGCCGGCGACGCGCCCGGCAAGCCCATCGTCCAGGGGGCTCCCATCATCGTCGACGACGACGCCCCGCCCCCGGCGCCCGCGTCCGCGCGCCCGGCCGCTCTCGATCCGGCCGCCTCCGCCCCCGTCCCCGCTCCTTCCGCAGGGGCGCCCGTCCGGACGCCGCCGCCGGCCGCGCTTTCCGGGAAGTTCATCGGCCTCCCCTGGGTCCTCGGCGCGGCGGCCGCCTTCGTCCTCTATCGGGCGCTGAGGCGTCCCCGGGGGCCGCGCTCCTCGTTCGCGTTGGAGCCGGGGCCCTGGAAGCCCGGAGACGCCGTCCATGGGACGCTCTGGACCGAGAAGAAACCGGCGTCGGTCCGCGCGGTGTGCGAGCTCTATGCGGCGGACGGAGACCGGCCGCTGCGCAGCGCCGCGGTCGTGGTGGGGGAGCCCCGCCAGGACCCCGACGGCTGGCGCACCGCGGTCTCCGCCCAGCTCCCCGCCGACTCCCGTCCCGGTCCCGAGGGCGGCTGGGCCGTGTCGGTGACGGCGACGGTGGACGGGATCGAGGTCCTGGAGGGCGACAACGTGGAGCTAGGCGCGTGATCGCGACGCTCCTGCTCGCCGCGGAGCTCGCCGCCGCGGCTCCGGCGCCGGCGGCCCCGCACCGCAACCACCTGGCGGCGTCCTTCGCCTTCGACCCCGGGGCGCCCCTCGAGGACCGCGTCGCGCCGATCCCGGCCTGGCTGCTCGACGCGTGGCGCGAGGCCGACGGCCATCCCGGCTACGCCGACTACTCCCCGACGAAGAGCGAGCGCGCCGTCCTCAAGGCGGCTCTCGACGGCCTGCCTCCGGCGATGCGCGCGGTCCTGCGCGAGCGGCAGATGGCCTTGTACTTCATCGAGAACCTCCAGGGCAACGGCATCACCGACTGGGCGCTCGACGCGTCGAGCCGCACCTTCGTGTACACGATCCTCAATCCGTCCGCGTTCAAGAAGACCGCGTCCGAGGTGCTGACCGAGCGCGAGCGGGCCGAATACGGCAAGCCGCGCGCGGACGCCGATTATCCCGGCCGCGACAAGCTCACCGCCTACGGGTTCGGCGGCCCGAAGCTGGAGGCCGCCGACGCGCCGCGGCTGTGCGCGGGCCTCAAGGGCTCGCCGTTCGTCTCGCTGTACGGCAGCCGCGCCTGGGCCGAGGACGCCGCCGACCTGTTCGTCGCGCGCCACCTGACGCGGGACCTGGGCCGGCCGTACCGCTACTCGTGCGGGGGGAAGACCTTCGAGCCGATGAAGGACGCGCGCGTCGCCGCGCGCGCCGAGCGGATCCTAGCGCCCTTGTACGCGCCCGAGTCCGGAGTACGCTAGCAGGTCGGCCACGCGCGCGCCGTCGCCGAGCCAGCGGGCGGGCCCGCCGAGCAGGCGCTTCTCGTCCATCACCAGGCACGGCCCCAGCGCGCGCAGCCCCGCGCGGTCCAGCACGCCGGGATACGGGGGGAAGCCCGCGTAGTCCATGCCTTCGGCGGCCTCGGCGACCAGGTAGTGGCGGCGCTCGGGCATGTAGTAGAAGCGCATCGGAAGATAGTAGTAGGTCTCGGTGTAGACCAGCGGCAGCGACGCGTCGGTGGCGCCGCGGATGGACTCGGAGAGCGCGCCCAGGCGCGGGTCCACCAGGCGCACCGACGCGAAATAAGCCGCCGTCCCGGACAGGACCGCCGCGAGCAGGCCGAGGCGCGCCGCGCGCCGCCAGGCGCCCGCGCCCGTCAGGACCAGGGCGGCCGCGAGATAGAGGAACGCCGAGAACGGGGCGAAGTAGCGCGCCTGCGTGACCGGGCGTCCGACCGCGAGCTCCGCGGCGGCGATCAGGGCCAGCGGGGCGGCGAAATGCCAGACCGCGAACGCCGCCGCGCGCCGCTCATCCGGCGGGCCGGACCGCGCGCGGACTGCGGCGACGGCGAGCAGGGCGAGCACGCCCGCGCCCAACGCGGGGACCAGCCCGCCGGGCAGGACCAGGCCGAGGTAGACCGGGTCGAAGAACAGCGTCCCGGCCAGGCCGCACAGGTGGCGGAGCGTGAGCGGGTCGCCGACGACCAGGTCGCGCCGGTGCGCCGCGAACTGGCGCGCGAACGACGGCAGCCACGGCGCGTACGCGAGCGCCGCCGCCGCGTGCGCGGCGGCCCACCAGGCGAGCGCGCGGTGGGAGCCGCGGTGCGACCAGGCGAGCCAGCCGGCGTGCGCGGCGAGCAGGAACGCGAAGTAGTAGTGCTCGTACAGCCCGGCGGCGCACAGCGCGGCGTAGGCCGCCCACGCCCGCGGGGCCGGGCGCTCGCCCAGCTCCAGCGCGAGGCGCGAGGTGAGCAGAGCGACCAGCACGAGCAGGGCGTACGGGCGCCCGTCCTGCGACAGGTGGATCCAGTACGAGGAGAAGACGGCCAGCGCCAGCGCCAGCAGGCGCGCGCGCTCCGGCAGGAGCCGGCGCGCCAGGTCGCGGAACGCGATCAGCGACGCCGCGCCGCACAGCAGCGAGAACGCGCGCAGGCCCAGCTTCGGGTCGGAGAAGGCCTTCAGCCAGAAGTGCATCGTCAGCGTGTACAGCGGGGGGCTCACCTCGACGCGGTTCAGGAAGGCGGGGATCGCGGCGGCGGGCTGGGAAGCCACGAGCAGGCCCCCGGCCTCGTCGAACCACAGCGACTTGCTCGTCAGGAACAGCGCGCGCAGGGCGGCGCCGGCGGCGAGCAGCAGCGTCATCGCGCGGCGGCGCGCAGCGCGCCGAACGGGTCGCGGCGGTCGAGCGCCTTCAGCGCGGACAGGGTCTTGCGCCAGTCGCGTCCGTTCTTCTCGAACAGCGCGTCGAACGGGGCCAGGTCGGGCGCGTACAGCGCGTGCGCCAGCACGGCGGCGTTGTTCAGCGGCTCCCGGAGCGGCGTCTGGCCGCGCGCCTTCGCCTCGGCGCGCGCCCAGTCGAAGACCGCGGCGCGATCCGCGAGCTTCGACGCTTCGGTCCCCGGTCCGTCATAAAGCGCGGTCAGCCGGTCCTTCAGATCCGTGTAGAGCGCGTCGCGGCGGCCGGCCGCGGCCCGCGCGTCCTTCCAGGCCTTCAGCGCGGCCGCGCCCTCGTCGCCGCGCGCCGTGAAGAAGGCCTCGGCGCCGCGGACCCCCGCCCAGGTGGCCACCGCCTCGTCGAAGTCCGTGCTGCTCTTGAAATAGACGGTGCCGTGCGTCAGCTCGTGGATCAGCGTCTCGACCAGGTCGCCGTCGTCGTACGCGAGCACGGTCGAGGGGAGCGGGTCGGAGACCGGCAGGGGCGTCTTGTAGGCGGAAGCGCCGGAGACGGTCGCGTCCCAGCCCTTCTTCTCCAACGAGGCGGCCTCCGCGTCGGCCAGGTCGCGCCGGAAATGTCCTTTATAAGGGAACGAGCCGATCAGCGGGAAGCGGAACTCGTACGCCTGGAGCTTCGTCCGCGCGGACGCGGAGACCAGCCAGGTCAGCGCGGGCCCCTTCACCGGCGTCCAGGTCTCGTAGGCGCGGGACCGCGTCAGCCCCAGCGACTCGAACGCGAACGCCCGCGCGGCGACGGTCAGCTCGAGCTTGCGCTTCAGGTCCGGAGGCGTCGCGGGGTCGGCGATCGTCTTGGCGATCGAGCGGCGATGCCACAGCAGGCCCGCGTGGCCGGCGGCCGAGCGCGCGACGTAGACGGGGGAGCAGGCCGAGAGGAGGACGAGGGCGAGGAGCGGACGGACCCTACGCAGGATCGACCCACTTCCCATGCTTCTTGATCAGCGCGACGAGCGCGTCGTCGCCCCCGTCCATCGGGATGCCCTTCTGCACGCATTCCTTGCCCACGTACAGGTTGATCATCCCGGGCGCGCCGCCGACGTAGCCGAAGTCGGCGTCGGCCATCTCGCCGGGGCCGTTGACGATGCAGCCCATGATGGCGATCTTCACGCCCTTCAGGTGGCCGGTGCGCTTCTTGATCCGCTCGGTGGTCGTCTGCAGGTCGAACAGCGTCCGTCCGCAGGACGGGCAGGAGACGAACTCGGTCTTGGTGATGCGCACGCCGGCGCCCTGCAGTATGTTGTACAGGAGCTCGATGTTCCGCTCGAACGGCAGGTCGGCGTCGATCAGGACCGCGTCGCCGATGCCGTCGCACAGCAGGCCGCCGACGAGGGTCGCCGAGCGCAGGACCTGCTCCTCGGGGGACGCCTCGCGCGGGGCGCGGATCAGCACGGGCGACGAGGCGCCGTGGGCCGCGAGCAGGCGGTGCTCGTGCAGGACCTTCGACGCGTCGGTCCCGCGGATGGAGACGAGCGTCGGGACCTCCTTGTACCGGGAGGCGGCCTCGTACTTCTTCGCCGCGGAGGCGTCCTCGGCCTCGACCAGGTTCGCGACGCCCTTCTCCTTCAAGGCCTTGAGGTAAACGGCGTAATCGGCTTCGACCGGTGTCGCCCAGCAGACGATGTCGGCGGACTTCATCGCTTCCAAAGTCAACGACACCGGGCCCTCGACGCGGGCCAGAAAGGCCAGGCGGGACGTTTCGGTCCGGAGCGGCTCGCGCACCGACTTGAATCTCGCGAGCGAGCCCTCGTCGCGGACGAGGAACTCGACGACCTCGGGGTCGGCGCCCTGGGCTTTCTTGAGCTGGACCTCGTAGGCGGCGAGCAGGGCCGCGGCGGTCATGCTCTCCGGGACCTTCAGGAAGGCGCGGACGAGCTGGAGGCCGCCGAGCATGATCGGGCCGACGGAGAAATGGTCGGACTTGCGGCGGGAGTACGCGTAGAAGTCGGCGCAGTGGAACTTCTCGGCGCGCGCCTCCTCGCGGGGCTCCTCGGGGGCGCGGGCGGCGAAGGGCTTCACCAGCGTGCGGCAGACGGGGATCTCGAACTCCGGGTCCTCGGTCAGCGAGACGCGGACCGTGTCGCCCAGGCCGTCCTCGAGCAGCGAGCCGATTCCGATCGCGGACTTGATGCGGCCGTCCTCGCCGTCGCCGGCCTCGGTGACGCCGAGGTGGAGGGGGTAGTCCATGCGCAGCTCGTTCATCCGGGCGACGAGCAGGCGGTAGGCGGCGATCATCACCTTGGGGTTCGACGCCTTCATCGAGAAGACCAGGTCGCGGTAGCCGTTCTTCTCGGCGATGCGCGCGAACTCGAGCGCGCTCTCGACCATGCCGAGCGCGCTGTCGCCGTAGCGGTTCATGATGCGGTCCGACAGCGAGCCGTGGTTGGTGCCGATGCGGCAGGCGCGCCCCAGGCGCTTGAGCTTCTCGACGAGGGGGGTGAAGCGCTCCTCGATGCGCTCGATCTCGGCGGCGTAGGCCGCGTCGGTGTACTCCTTCACCGCGAAGCGCTTGGTGTCCACGAAGTTGCCGGGGTTGATGCGGACCTTCTCGCAGAACTCGGCGGCCTCGGACGCCGCGGCGGGGTTGAAGTGGATGTCGGCCACGATCGGCGTCGAGAACCCGGCCTGGACCAGCTTCTCCTTGACCTTGCCGATGGCGCGCGCGTCCTCGACGGTCGGCGCGGTGATGCGCACCAGCTCGCAGCCCGCCTCGATCATGCGCACCGACTGGCGGAAGGTCGCCTCGGCGTCGAGCGTGTCCGTCGTGGTCATCGACTGCAGGCGGACCGGGTTGTCCCCGCCGATGCCGACCTTGCCGACCATCACGACGCGCGTCTTGCGGCGGCGGTAGGAGTAGGCGTCCGGGACGTAGCGCAGGCGCAGGGCGGCGAGCTTGGAGGGGGTTTCGAGCATGGCGGGAATGATTATATCATTTGCCCATGGCCCTCCCTCCGTCGACGCTCGGCATCCGGCACCTCGCGCTGTTCGTGGACGACCTGGCTCGCTCCGCGGCGTCCTACTGCGGCGTCCTCGGCTACCGGGTCGAGTGGCGCCCCGACCCGGACAACCTGTACCTGACGATGGACGGCCAGGACAACCTCGCGCTCCATAAAGGGAAAGGGCCCGTCGCCGGCGGCGGGCGGCTGGACCATTTCGGCATCGTTTTGAGGAAGGCGGCCGACGTGGACGCCTGGCACGCGCACCTGAAGGCGGCGGGCGCCGTCATCGCCAAGGAGCCCAAGACGCACCGAGACGGCGCGCGCTCCTTCTACGCGAAGGACCCCGACGGCGTCGTCCTTCAGTTCATCCATCATCCGCCGATCTCCGACCGCGCGTGAACACGACGGCGAACGTCGGCAAGCGCGCCGCGGCGACCGCGTACGACCTCGCGCTGTTCTACGCGCCGTTCCTGGCGGCGCAGTCGTCCTGGTCGCCCGAGCCCTTGAAGCTGGTGTTCGCCGTCGCGACGCTCGGCGCGCTCGTCTGGCAGGCGCGCTCGCTCGGCCGCGACGGGACCACCTTCGGCAAGCGCCGCTGGGGCCTGCGCGTCGTGAGCCGGAGGACGGGGGAGAACGCCGGGGTCGTCGTCAACGCGCTGCTGCGTCCCGCCGTCGCCTGGGGCCCGGCCGTCGCCGCGATGGCCTTCGACGCGTTCCCGTTGTGGCTGCTCGTCGACGGCGCGGTCCTGCTCTGGCGCAAGGACCGCCGCAGCCTGCACGACCTGCTCGCGGGCACGGAGGTCGTCGAAACCGTTCCGTGATACAATAATGACAATGGAATCCCTCCTCCGCGGCGAGTCCTCCGCCGCGCCCGCTCCCGCGCCGCGTCCCGCCCTCTCCGAGGACGACGTCCGCCGCGCGGCCGAGGTCCTGGAGGCCCTGCACGCCCATCCCGAGCTGTCCGTCGGCCTGGACAAGGCCTCCCGCGTGCGGCTGGTCGCCGCGGCGGGACGCCTGTCCCGCCCGTCCAAGTTCGAGCTGCAGGCGGGCGCGAAGGCCAAGCGCAAGGAGCGCCGCCGCGTGGCCCAGGAGGGGGACCGCGCGCTGCGCGCGGCCACCGGCATCCGCGCCGCCCGCGCCGCCGAGGTGTTCGTCGCGCCCGCCCCGGCCCTGCCCGCGCCCGACGCGCCCGTCCGCGAGTTCTCCAAGCCGCAGGCCTGCTACGTCTGCAAGGCCGACTACACCCGCCTCCACCACTTCTACGACGACATGTGCCCGGACTGCGCGGAGTCCAACTACCGCAAGCGCTTCCAGACGGCCGACATGTCCGGCCGCGTCGCCTACATCACCGGCGCGCGCCTGAAGATCGGCTACCAGGCCGCGCTCAAGCTGCTGCGCGCGGGCGCCAAGACCATCGTCTCGACGCGCTTCCCGCACGACGCCGCGAGCCGCTTCGCCGCCGAGCCGGACTTCAAGGACTGGGGCGCGCGCCTGCGCGTCCACGGCCTGGACCTGCGCCACTCGCCGTCGGTCGAGATCTTCGCGCGCTACCTGTGCTCGACCGAGACCCGGCTCGACGCGCTGATCAACAACGCGGCGCAGACGGTCCGCCGCCCGACGACGTTCTACGAGCACCTGCTCCCGCGCGAGTCGCTGGGCTGGAGCGGCCTGACCGACGCCGAGAAGTCGGTGCTCGCCGGGCACTACGAGGTGCGCTCCGCGCTCGACCGCCAGGACCACGGCGCGGACGCCGACCAGCGCGCGCTGACCTCGTGGGACGGAGCGGCGCTGGGCGTCGGCATCCGAGAGTCGGCGCGCTTGTCGCAGGTGCGCATGACCTACGACGACAAGGTCTCCGGCCGCGAGATGTTCCCGGCCGGCCGGCTGGACGCGGACCTCCAGCAGGTCGACCTGCGCGCGATGAACACCTGGCGCATGACGCTGTCCGACGTGCCGACCGCCGAGCTCCTGGAAGTCACGCTGATCAACGCCGTCGCCCCGTTCGTGCTCGCCTCCAAGCTCAAGCCGCTGATGCTGGCCGCCGGCACGCGCGAGGTCCACGTCGTCAACGTCAGCGCGATGGAAGGGATCTTCTCGCGCGGGACGAAGACCGACAAGCACCCGCACACGAACATGGCGAAGGCCGCGCTCAACATGCTGACGCTGACCTCCGCGCCGGACTACGCGAAGGACGGCCTGTGGATGAACGCGGTGGACACCGGCTGGGTCACCGACGAGGACCCCCTGGTGCACTCCCTGCGCAAGCAGGCGGTCCACGACTTCCAGCCGCCGCTCGACGTGGTGGACGGCGCCGCGCGCATCCTCGACCCGCTGTTCGTCGGGCTGAACACCGGAGAGCACGCGTTCGGCAAGTTCTTCAAGGACTACAAGGCCTCCGCGTGGTGAAGCGGCTCCTGCTCGCCGCGCTCCTGTCCGCGCCGGTCGTCGGGCCCGCGCCGGCCCGCGCCGAGAACGACGCCGACCAGGTCTTCAAGTTCTTCGCGGAGGAGTCCAACGCGGTCACGGCCCTGCGCCGCCCCGCCGCGACGGACCGCTCGCCGCTCGCCGTCGACGTCATCACCGCCGACGAGATCCGCGCCTCCGGCGCGCTCGACGTCTGGGACCTGCTGCGCTTCCGCGTCGGGCTGGACGTGATCACCGCGCGGTCGCAGGCCGGCTACGACCGCGCGGTCGTCTCCGTGCGCGGCATCCCGCGCGACTCCGTCACCGAGCTGCGCGTGATGCTGGACGGACGCCCGGTGAACAGCGCGCTCGACCAGGGCGTGATCTGGAACCACATCCCGGTCCAGATCCAGGACGTCGACCGCGTCGAGATCGTGCGCGGGCCGAACGCCGCGCTGTACGGCTCGGGCGCGGGCTCCGGCGTCATCAACATCATCACCCGCCGCCCGTCGAAGTCGTTCGAGGCCTCGGCGACGGCCCTGGGCGGGACGCTGGCGACGCGCCAGGGCGAGGCGTCCGTCGAGGCCGCCCGCGACGACTGGGGCGTGCGGGTCAGCGCGTCCGACCGCTTCCAAGGGGGCTTCCCGAAGGCGGACGGGAGCGGGACCGCCGACGACTGGCTCCACAAGCAGGGCGCGAACGCGCGGACCTGGTACAAGCCGGCTCCGGACACCGACCTCGAGTTCCTCGTCGGCGCCGTCCGCGAGGGCCACGGGCTGAACGCGACGAACGACCCGCAGGTCTACGGCTGGGACCATTACCAGACGGTGAAGCTGACGCAGGGCTTCGACGGCGGCTCCTCCCTGGAGGCGCGCGTCTCGCGGACCGACGACCAGCTCGTCGGCTCGCCGAACAGCAACGGGAACGTGTCGCAGACGCGCTGGTGGCGCTACGAGTCCGAGGCCTTCCACTCCGTGCCGTGGTGGGACGACCGCATGCACACCTCCTACGGCATCGACTGGAAGTACGAGGCGGCGACCGCCGACGAGCTGTTCGGGCCCGACGCGGGCGTGAAGACCAACCGCACCGTGCGCGGCTTCCTCCATCAGGAGGTCCGGCTCCTGGACTCGCTGAGCGTGCTCGGCGGGTTCTCCAACGAGACCGCCAACGCCGGCGGCTGGCACAAGGACTTCCAGGTCGCCGCGCTGTGGTCGCCGCTCGAGGACCAGTCCTTCCGCGCCTCGTACTCCCGCGCGAACATGAAGCCGGGCCTCCAGCACCGCCACGCCGCGACGGCGTTCTCGCTCGGTTCTCCCGGCGTGAACGGGATCCTCCTGGGCAACCCGGACCTGAAGCCGTCGCCGCTCACCGACTACGAGGCCGGCTGGATGGGCCGGTTCCTCGACCGCAAGCTCGAGACCGAGCTCACCGGCTATTACATGTACATCCAGGACCACTTCAACCTGGACGTCACGGCGATCCCGCCGGGCTACTTCTTCGCCGAGAACTACGACAACACGAACACGCTCCAGCTCCGCGGCCTGGAGGCCTCGGTGAAGTGGAAGTTCGGCGCCGGGCGCTCGCTGTACGCGAACTTCTCGCGCGAGACGGTCACCGACCAGGACCACCACACGCTCTACATCGCGACGACGCCGAAGCACAAGGCGAACCTGGGCTTCGACGCGTCGCTGCCGCGCGGCTTCCGGCTCTCCGCGAACGCAGGCTGGAAGGACGCCGCCCTCGCCGACTCGAACACCGGGACCACGCAGGACCCGATCCGTCCCTTCTGGCGCTTCGACGCGCGCGCCGCGTGGTCCCCGTGCGCGGACTTCGAGCTGTTCGTCTCCGGGATGAACCTCTTCGCCAAGAGCCGCCGCGAGTACATCGACGGCCTGGTCGTGCCGCGCACGGTGTTCACCGGCGCGACGGTGAGGTACTGACCGGTGCCGCGACGACTCGCGCTCGCCGCCGTCGTGCTCGCCGCGGCCAACGCGCGCGCCGCCGACGTCGTCGTGGTCGCTCCGGACCAGCCGACGGGCCCTTACGCCGAGGCCTTCAAGGGCGTCTGCGACGCCTTGGGCGTCTGCCCGCCGCTGCTGCCGCCCTCGGCCGCGCTGCCGCCGGGAACGCGCGTGGTCGTCGCGCTGGGAGGGCACGCCGCGCGCAAGCGCCTGCCCGCCAAGACGGTCCTGATCACCGCGCTGTGCCCGGGCTTCGAGGCCCGCCGCGGCGACGCCGACGCGCCGCTCGTCCGCGTGCGCTTGACCCCGTCGCCCGCCGAGTTCGTCCGCCGCCTCCAGCGTCTGAGCCCGCGGACGAAGCGCGTCGCGATGCTCTGGGACGCCGAGGCCTCCGGCCGCTACGCCGCGGAAGTGCGCGACGCCGCCCGCGCCCGCGGCGTCGAGGTCGTCGCGACGGAGGTCGCCGAGTCCGGCGACCTGCCGGGGGCCCTGCGCTCCCTGCCCGACGTCGACGCGATCTGGCTCGCGCCGGACCCCGACCTGGTGACGCCGGGGGTCTTCGCCGAGGTCGCCGAGGCCGCCCGCGCGCGCGGGGCGGCGTTCTTCTCCCCGGCGCCCGGGCTCACCCACGCCGGAGCGGACGCGGGGCTGGCCCCGACCTTCCGCGCGGCGGGGCTGCGCGCGGGACAGGCGGCGCGCGAGGCCCTGACGGCGCGCCCCGCGTCGGAGGCCGTCTATCCCGACGACGCCGCCGAGCCGCCGCCCGCGCTGTTCGTCTCGACGCCTTCCGCCGGCCTGGCGCGCTGACCCGCCGCCGTTGCGCCGCCCCCGACGGATTCCGCTATAATCGGAAAGCCGTCCCCTTAGCTCAATGGATAGAGCTCCTGCCTTCTAAGCAGGCGATCCAGGTTCGATTCCTGGAGGGGACAAGGGATCTGACAGGAGACCGCCCATGATGACCGTGCTCGCCGCCCTCGCCCTCGTCCTCGCCGCCGCGCCCGCCCCGGCGGCGCCGACGCTGACCGCCAAGGAGATCTACGAGAAGGACTCGCGGTCCGTGGTCCTGATCATCGCCGGCCGCCCGTCGGGGCAGGGCGAGCTCGGCACCGGCTCCGTCATCGACGCGTCCGGACGGATCCTGACGAACGCCCACGTCGTCATCGACGACAGGACCGGCCAGCCGTTCCCGACGATCCACGTGTACCTGAAGCCGGCCAAGGTCACCGGCGACCCGAGGGTCGACATGGTCGACCCGGTCTCCGCCAAGGTCGCGCGCTTCGACCGCGCGCTCGACCTGGCGCTGCTCGATCCGGCGAAGGCTCCCGCCGCGCCCGCGCTGACGCTCGGCGACGACTCCGCGGTGGAGCCCGGAGACCCCGTCGTCGCGATCGGCCACCCGGAGCAGGGCGGCCTGTGGACGCTGACGCAGGGCGTGGTCAGCGCGTTCGTCGCCGACCTCGGCGGCGTGCGGGGCAAGAACGCCTTCCAGACCGACGCGAGCATCAACCGCGGCAACTCCGGCGGCCCGCTGATCGACCGCTCCGGCGCGATCATCGGCGTGAACACCTCGATGGCGCGCAAGGCCGCCGACGGCCTGACCATCACGAGCGTCAACTTCTCGGTGCGTTCGTCGGTCGCGCGCGCCTGGATCGGGGGGGAGAGCCTCCCGCCCGCCGCCGTCGCCTCCGAGGCGGCGCCCGCGCCCGCCGTACCCGCGCCCGCGCCCGCGCCCGCGGCGCCGGCACCCGCTCCGGCGGCGCCGACTCCGCCGCCGGCGCCGAAGACCAAGCCCGCGATGCTGACCCCCGCCAAGCCCTACCGCATCGACGACGTGATCGCGGCCGACATCAAGGAGCTGGAGGACCTCGGGAACGAGATGCACGAGGAGATCCGGCGCCGGGCGGCGCAGACGCCGAAGCCCTGAGCGGCTAGAGCAGGAAGACGAGGCTGGCCAGCGTCAGGACGGCTCCGGTGATGATGCGCTCGAAGTCCGCTTCCTTGCGCCCCGTCGCGAGGTAGTGCATCCCGGCCCCGAACAGGGTGATCGCCGCCGCCCACTTCAGGGCGAACTTCGGCGTCATCTCGATGGCCGGCATCGGCTTCGTCGGGCCGGGCTCGGGCGCGACGACCAGGGAGAACACGGGGCTCAGGGCTTCCCGGCCGCCGCCTTCGCCGCCCACGCGTACCAGGCCGAGAGGTCGTTGCGGTCGAAGCTCTTCTTCGAGAGGAGGCCCAACAACGTGAACGCCAGGTCGCGGCTCTCGGGCTGGCTCAGCCGGAGCAGGACCGCCAGGCGCGGCGCCGCCGTCAGCATCGCCGGGCGATAGGCGTCCTTCTCGGCCAGCGGGACGAGCAGGCCCATCGCCTTGCCGCGCACCGACGCGGCCGGGTCGTCCAGGCGCGGGAGGACGTGGTCCAGCGCGATCGCCTGCTCCGGATGGTGGTTGGCGATGTCCGCCAGGATCTGCAGGGCGGCGCCGCGCACGCGCGCGTCGGCGTCGAGCAGGGCCTCGTGGCACAGGCTCGCGACCTCCGCGCCCGACTCCGAATAGGCGAGCACGAACAACGCGTCGGCCCTGTCCTCGCCGTTCTCGTCGGCGCGCAGGACGCGCTTGAGGCCCTCGGACTTCTCCTTGGCCGCCTTGACGAAGGCCTGCTGCGCGGAGTCGAGCTCCGGCGTGCCGCCCCACAGGCAGTAGAAGCCCGGGCAGGCCGGGCGGTCCAGCGGCATCTCGCCGCGGCGCGACAGGAGCTCGCCCTTGGCCACGTACGCGCGCCAGGCGGCGAGCACGCCGTCGGGGTCCGGGATCTTCGCCTTCGGCTCCGGGGCGAACGCCAGGCGGGACGCGTCCGCGGCGTCCACCACGTCGAATATCGCGTACATCGCGTGGTCCACCGAGGTGAAGTACTCGGACGCGTGCAGGTCGACCCACTTCACGCCGGGGATCCCCGCGGCCTCCTTCTGCATCTCGACGCGCAGCGCCTCGGCCTTCTCGTCGCCGCCCGGAAGACGCTGGTTCTTGAAGCCGACGAACTGCTTGAGCCGCGGCTCGAAGCGCTTGCGCGCGTCGGCCTCCGTCAGCGCCGACGACCGGTACACGTCGATGCCGCGCAGGGTGGCCGTCGATTGCGCGGCCGCGGGAACGGCCGCGGCCAGGAGGAGCCCCGAGAAGATCGCTGTTCGCATGGGCCGATTATACGAGATTTATCGTAAGCTTTCGCCGTGAGCCGCACGACCCTGCGCCGCGCGACCGCCTCGATCCGCGAGACGCCCCTGAGGCGCCCGTTCGTCACCGCCCTGGGCACGCGCACCCACACGACCAACGTCGGGGTCGTCCTGCGCCTGGCGGGGGGGGCCGAAGGCTACGGCGAGGCGTCCACCTCGCTGGCGATGAAGCACCTGACCGCCCCGGCGCTTGAAAAAGCGCTCGACGGCCTGTGCCGGCGCGCGCTCGGCGCCGACGCGTCGGACTGGCGCGGCTTGGTGGACGACGCCTGGGCGCGCGCCGCGGACCTGCCGCCGGCGGTCGCCGCCTTCGAGTGCGCCCTGCTCTCGGCGCTCGCCGCCTCCGGCGGGACCGCGCTCGCCGCCTGGTTCGGAGGGGCCGCGCGGGAGCTGACCACCGACCTGACGATCTCGGCGTGGGACGACCCCGCGCTGACGCGCGCGGCCGCCGCCGAGGCGGCGCGCGGCGGCTTCGCGACGCTGAAGGTGAAAGTCGGCGGGACGCTCGCCGCGGACCTGGCGCGCGTGCGCGCGGTGCGCGCCGGGGCGCCGAAGGCGCGGCTCCTGCTCGACGGCAACCAGGGCCTCACGCCCGCCGGGACCCTGCGCCTGCTCGAGGCCGTCCTGAAGACCGGCGCCGAGGTGGACTTGATCGAGCAGCCGGTGCGCAAGGACGACCTGAAGGGGATGGCCTGGGTCGCCAAGCGCTGCCCCGTCCCCGTCGCCGCCGACGAGACCGTCGCCACGCCGGCTCAGGCCGCGCGCGCGCTGGAACTGGGCGCGGCGACCGCGGTCAATATAAAGCTCGCCAAGTCCGGCCTGTCGCGCGGCCTGGAGATCGCCGCGGTCGCGCGCGCGGCCGGCGCGCCGCTGATGATCGGCTGCATGGCCGAGACGGCGCGCGGGCTGGCGGCGTCCGTCCACTTCGCGCTGGGGACGGGCTTCTTCCGCTTCGTGAACCTGGACAGCGACGTCCTGCTGGCCGAAGGCCCCGGGGCCGCGCGCGCCGCGGGCTGGGTCCGCCGCGGGCCGCGGATCTCCCTGGACTGACATGGACAAGCGCCCCGCGGCGGCGGCGTTCTGGATCGGCTTCCTGGCCAACCTCGCCCTGGCCGGGTTCGCCTGGACCGTCCTGCCGGCGCGCGTGGCGTCGCACTTCGACCTCGCCGGGAACCCGAACGCCTGGGCGCCGAAGGGGGTCTTCGTCGCGATCCAAGCCGGGGTCGTCCTCCTGCTCGGGCTCGCGATCGCCCTCAACGGCCGGCTCCTGCGCATGTCCGGAGCGCGGCTGAACCTGCCGCACAAGGAGCATTGGCTGGCGCCCGAGCGCCGCGAGGAGACGCTGGCCTGGCTCGACGCCTACATGGCCTGGTTCGGGGCCGCGACCTTCGCGCTGCTGCTCGACGTCTTCACGCAGGTCCTGCGCATGAACCTGGGCCGCGCCGGGCGCCTGGAGCACGCGGGCGCGAGCGTCGCGGCGTTCGCGGCCTTCGGCGTCGTCTGGGCGGCCGTGCTGCTGCGCCGCTTCTCGCGCCCGACCTAGGCGCCGAGCGCCTTGGCCAGGCGCCGGCCGTACGCGCGCGCCGTCGCCGTCCACGAACGCGCGTGGTGGTGCTCGTGCGTCTCCAGGATCACCGGCGCGGTCGGGATGTGGAACACGCGCCCGTCCATCGCGTGGACGCGCTCGCGGATGCCGTGAGGCCCCACGTCCACGGTCAGGAAGTGGTGGAAGCGGTCCTCGTTGCCCGACGGGAACAGCGCCGAGCCGCCGCCCCCGGTCAGCACGTAGCGCACGCCCAGGTGGTCCTGCACGCCGAAGGCGTGCACGTGGCCCATGTAGACGCGGCTGACGCCGTTCTTGGCGACGACGTCCGAGAACTCGCGCGCGCCGCCGATGAAGCCGCCGAGCGAGTGGATCTTGCCGACGCCGCCCCACAGCCCCAGGTGCACCGGCGGCATGTGCGTGAACACGACCTTGCGCAGGGGGGTGCTCAGCACCTTGTCGAGCCAGCGCAGCTGCGCCGGGGTCACGCGCTTGGAGCTGGAGTCCAGCACGACGAAGCGCGTGCGCGCGTGGTCGAAGAAGTAGTTCGCGGGACCGAACAGGCCGCGGTACATCGTCGAGTGCGACTTGCCGTTGGGCCGCGAGCGGTCGTGGTTGCCGATCACCGTCAGGTACGGCCGGCCGCCCTTCCAGGCGCGCTTGAGCCGCGCGAAGAAGCCCTCGTAGCGGCGCGGCTCGCCCTTCTCGACCATGTCGCCCAGCTGGACGATGAAGTTCACCTTCTCGCGCTGGATGTCCGCCATCTGGCGCTCGAACACGCCCTCCTCGTTGAAGAGCTTGCGGTAGATCCAGAACCGCGAGGGCTCGCAGTCGCCCAGCACCGCGAAGGAGACGCGGTCGCCGCCCGCCGTCGGCAGGCGCGACAGGCGCTTCAGCTGCCGCTCGGTGCGCCAGCGCGACGACGCCTTGCGCAGGCGCTCGGACGGGGTGTGCTTCTGGTGGAACATCCTGACTCCTAGGATGACTCCGCCGACGGGGAAAGTCAAGGCGCCCCGGGATTTGCTTCAATCGTCGCCTTCATGAAGTCCGCCGCGCTCAGCGCCGCATTCCTATTGTTACTGCCGGCCGGCCCGGCGTCCTCGAACGACTCGCCGCCGCCGTACGCCCCGCCGCCGGTGACGGTCCCGCGGCGCGGCGCGCTGCTGCCGTTCTCCCGCGTCGTCACCTACTACGGCAATCCGCTGTCCAAGCGCATGGGCATCCTCGGCGAGCTCCCGGTGGACCAGATGCTCGCGGGGCTGGAGCGCGAGGCCGAGGCCTGGCGGAAGGCCGACCCGCAGACGAAGGTGCTCCCGGGCCTGGAGCTGGTCGCCACGGTCGCCGCGGACACGCCGGGGCCGAGCGGGCTGTACCGCACGCGCATGCCCGACGCGCTCATATGGAAAGTCATCGGCTGGTCGCGCTCGAAGGGCTGGCTGACCATCCTCGATATCCAGGTCGGCCACTCGGACGCGAAGGCCGAGGTGGAGCGTCTGCGCCCGTTCCTGGAGAGCCCCGACGTGCACCTCGCGCTGGACCCGGAGTTCGACATGCCGCCGGGGATCGTCCCCGGACGCCGAATCGGCACGACGGACGCCAAGTCGGTGAACACCGCGATCGCGCTCCTCGCCTCGATGGTCGAGAAGAAGGGCCTGCCGCCCAAGCTCCTGCTCGTGCACCGCTTCACCGAGGGCATGCTGACCAACCACGACCAGGTCCGCCGCGACCCGCGCGTGCAGGTGGTGATGGTGATGGACGGCTACGGCATCCCGGCCTTCAAGCGCCGCGCCTACCGCATCGCCATCCGCAAGGAGCCGGTCGAGTTCGCCGGGGTCAAGCTGTTCTACAAGAACGACAAGCCGATGATGACCCCGCGCGAGGCGCTGACCCTCCAGCCGGGCCCGTCCGTCGTCATCTACCAGTAGGAAAGGTCCGCGGCGCGGATTTGGTATCCTCCTCGGAATGTTCCGCGAGCTGAGGGGGCTGGCGAAGGAGACGGCGTTCTACGGCCTGTCCACCGTCCTCGGCCGGATGCTCAGCTTCCTGCTGACGCCGCTGTTCACCCACCTGCTCAGCCGCGCCGAGAGCGGCGTCGTCCAGACCGCCTACTCCTACATCGCCTTCCTGACCGTCGTCTACGGGCTCGGGCTCGACGTGGCCTACCTGCGGCTCGGGCGCAAGAAGGGGGAGGCCGACCCGGGCGCGTTCGCCGGCGCGCTGGCGTGCGTGGCCGTCGTCTCGCTGGCGGTCTCGCTGCTGATCCATCTCTTCGCCGCGCCGCTGGCCGTCGGGATGGGCATCCCGGTCGAGATGGCGCCGGTCGTGCGCTACGCGGCCTGGATCCTCGCGATCGACTCGCTGGCGCTGATGCCCTACACCGAGCTGCGCGGCACGCACCGCGCGGCGACCTTCGCGGGCGTGAAGCTGGTCGGCATCGCGATGAACCTGGTCCTGGCCTTCGTGTTCGTGCGCGGCATGGGCCTGGGCGTGCGCGGCGTGTTCCTGGCGAACATCGTCGCGTCGTCGGCGGCGCTGGCGATGCTGGCGCCGGTGCTCGTCTCCCGCCTGGAGCGCCCGCGCCTGGACAAGCTCAAGCCGATGCTCGCCTTCGGCGTGCCGCTGGTCGCCGCCCTGCTGGGCTCGATGGTCGTGCAGGTCGCCGACCGCCCCATCATGACGCGCCTGGCGGGCCTGGACATGGCCGGCGTGTACGGCAACTGCTACAAGCTGGGCATCTTCATGAGCCTGCTCGTCGGCATGTTCGACCAGGCCTGGAAGCCGTTCGTGCTGGAGCGCGCCGACCGCCCGGACGTGGACGCGCTGATCGCGCGCGTGCTCACCTACTTCGCGGGGCTGGCGTGCTGGGCGTTCCTCGCGGTCGCGTTCTTCGTCGAGCCGGCGGTGAAGGCGCCGCTGTTCCACGGGCACGCGCTGTTCGGCGAGGCGTACTGGGACGGGCTCGTCGTGGTGCCGATCGTGACCCTCGGCTACCTGTTCAACGGCCTGTACTTCGTGATGCTGGCGCCGCTGATGATCGACAAGCGCATGACCTCGGTGACGACCGCGACCTGGGTCGGCGCCGCGATCAACATCGGGGCCAACCTGTTCCTGATCCCGCGCTACGGGATGGCCGGCGCCGCGTGGGCGACCTGCGTGGCGTACCTCGCGATGGCGGCCTCGGTGTGGGTCCTGGGGCGCGCGACGCGCGCGACCCCGTACGAGTGGGGGCGCCTGGGCGTCCTGGCGGCCTGGACCGCGCTGCTGTGGGCGCCGTCGACGCGCGTGGGGCTCCTGCCGCGCGCGCTGCTGCTGGCCGCTTATCCCGCCGGGCTGCGGCTGTCCGGCTTCCTGCACGCCGAGGAGCTCGACGAGCTCCGGACGATGTTCCGCCTCAGCGGACGCTCTTCACGCCCAGCGCCTCCGGCGCCGGGCGCGGCGTGAACGGGTCGGCCAGAGGCTGAAGGGGGCGCGGCGACTCCAGCGGCCGCGCGTGGCGGACGACCAGCGCGTCGCCGTTGAACGCGAACTCCGCCTCCACCGCGCCTCCGCGCCACGCGTCCAGCGCGCGCGCGACGCGCGCCAGGCGCGCCAGCTTCGCCGGCGTCAGCCGCGGCTTGCCGTCCGCGTTCCCCGCGGAGAACTCCAGCGCGCGGCCCGACCGCGGCTCCAGCGCCCAGCGGTCGTTCGCGGCCTCGACGAGGACGCGGCGACGGCCCGAGGACGGGTCGCGCGAGAACAGGACGCCCGTCAGGTCGGACTTCTCGACGCGCAGGACGCGCAGGCGGCCGGCGAAGTCCATCCCGCGGCCGGCGCGCAGGCGCGCGCCCAGCGGACCCGGGCCCCAGGACGCCGCCCAGGCCTCGCGCGCGGCCGACAGCGCCTCGCGCGAGTCCGCGGCGGGGACGCTCGCGTCCTCGCCGGAGACCAGGCAGGGGCAGGACGCGGTCGCGGCCAGCAGGGCGCGCGCGGCGGCCGACTCCGGGGACAGGCGCGCGGCCAGGATGCGCTCGCGCGCGCGCTCCGACTTGCGGCGCAGGCCGAGCGAGGCGTCGTCGAGCGTGCGGTCGAGGTACTCGCGCAGGCCGTTCTCCTCGACGAAGCGCGTCC
>JACQBB010000111.1 GCA_016194625.1 Elusimicrobiota bacterium
CGAGGTTCTCCTCGTTGAGCACCGACTGGATCTCGACCTGGAACTTCGCGGTCTCGGCCAGCAGCTTGAGCTTGGGGAGCACGGACTTGAGCGACTTGTCCGACCAGTCGGTCGGGCGCAGCGTGTCCACGGAGACCTGCATGAAGTCGAGGCCGGCGGCGTTGAGGTCCTCGATGCTCTTCTTGGTCAGCAGGAAGCCGTTGGAGATGATCGTCGCCAGGTTCGAGCCGCCGCGCTTGGACTTGACGTGGCGGACGAGGTCCGCGATCTGCGGGTGCATCATCGTCTCGCCGCCGAGGAAGTCGTACACCAGCACGCCGAGCTCGTCGAGCTTGTCGATGCGCGCCTTCAGCGTCTCGAGGGGGATGATCGGCGCGCCGGGCGTGTACTCGTCGCAGTACGAGCAGGTCAGGTTGCAGTCGTCGGTGACGACGACCTGGGCGTACATCGGGCGCGAGTCGAGGACCCGCTTGGCGCCCGTCAGGACGAATCTCTTGTCGACGGCCATGCGCCATTATAGCATCTTGCAATCCCGCCCCTCTCCCGCTATACTCGGGAGGTCGCAGGCGATGGAGTTCGCCGACGCCGCCCCCCGGGCTGATGACTCCTACCGAAAGGTGGGGGTCATTTTTTATGAGAGACACGCTCCGTCACCGCATCCGCGAGCACCTGGCTCTGGCGCGCTTCGCGCTGCGCTGGCTGCCGCTCGCGGCCCTGATCGCCGTCCCCGTCGGTTCGGCCAGCGCCCTGTTCCTGTGGGCGCTCGAGCGCGCCACCGCCGCGCGCGCCGCCGCCCCGTGGCTGCTGTACGGCCTGCCGGCCTGCGGCGCCGTCATCGGCGCCGTCTATCACCGATGGGGGCGGTCCGTGGAGGGGGGCAACAACCTCATCGTCGAGTGCATCCACGACGCCGGCGCTCCCGTCCCGCGCCGCCTGACGCCGCTGATCCTGCTCTCCACGGTCGCGACGCACCTGTTCGGCGGCTCGGCCGGCCGGGAGGGCACCGCCGTGCAGATGGGAGGGGGGTTGGCGAGCGCGGTGGCCCGGGGGCTGGGGCTGTCGTCCGCGGACTCGAAGGTCGCTCTCACCGCCGGCGTCGCGGCGGGCTTCGGCGCCGTGTTCGGCACGCCGCTGGCCGGCGCGGTGTTCGCGATGGAGGTCCTGGTCGTCGGCGCGATGCGCTATGAGGCGCTGGTCCCGTGCCTGGTCGCGTCCGTCCTCTCCGACCTGGTCTGCCGCGCCTGGGGGATCCGTCATACCGCCTACGCCGTCGCTCCCCTGGCGGGCGCGGAGCTGGGCGCCGTCCTGCTCGCCAAGGCCGCGCTCGCGGGCGCCGCCTTCGGCGTGGTCGGCCTGCTGTTCGCCGAGGGCCTGCACGGGCTGACGGCGGCCTGGAAACGCCTGGTCCCGTCGCCGTGGCTGCGCCCCGTCACCGGAGGCGTCGCCGTGATCGTCCTGGCCCGGCTCGCGGGCACGACGGACTTCCTCGGGCTGGGCGTCTCGTCGGCGGACCCGGCCGCCGTCACCATCGTCTCCGCTTTCCGCGCCGGCGGCGCGGGCGCGTGGAGCTGGGCCGCCAAGCTCTTGTTCACCGTGACCACGCTGGCGGCCGGCTTCAAAGGCGGGGAGGTCACGCCTCTGTTCTACATCGGCGCGACGCTCGGCAACGCGCTGTCGCGGGCGTTGAGCGCCCCGACCGACCTGTTCGCGGCGCTCGGCTTCGTCGCCGTCTTCGCCGGGGCGGCCAACACCCCGCTCGCCTGCACCGTGATGGGCGTCGAGCTGTTCGGCGGCCAGGGCGCGCCGTACGGCTGGGCGCGCGCAAGGACGGCGAGGAGCCGGACCCCGGCCACGGCTCGCTGCGCCAGGTCCGCGAGGGAACTTCCCGGCCCCCATCGCCGTAAGAAGGGGATGAAGCTCGCCGCTCTCCTCAAAGAGACTCGCGCGGAGCGCCGCATCTCCCAGCGCCAGCTCGCCGACGTCTGCCGCGTCCCGGCGTCCCTGGTCTGCCGCGTCGAGCGCGGCGCCGACGCGCGGCTCTCCACCTGGCTGAACCTGTTCGAGGGTCTCGGCTCCGAACTGCGCTTCGAGCTGCAAGAGACGGCCGAGGACATGGCCGGCTGGTTGGCGGACGAAGCGGAGAAGAGACGGCGCCGCCGCGACGAAGGGCTTTGCACCGGGAAGGACCGCTGGTAGGCGAGTCTCCGTTTGGTCCGTTGCGTTGATGCGAACGCGCGTCCGGGCGAGTCGCTTTTATCGCTCCGTTCGAGACGCCGTTCTTCAAAACGCAACGGACCAAGAAGAGACGGGTCGCGCGGCTTTGCTATCCTAAAGCCGATGGCGAACCGCCTCGCGCTCGAGAAGAGCCCGTACCTGCTCCAGCACAAGGACAACCCTGTGGACTGGCGTCCGTGGGGCGAGGAGGCGTTCGCGGAGGCGCGCCGGCGGGACGTCCCGCTGCTCCTCTCGATCGGCTACTCGACCTGCCATTGGTGCCACGTGATGGAGCACGAGAGCTTCTCCGACCCCGAGGTCGCCGCGGCGATGAACGCGCGCTTCGTCTGCGTGAAGCTGGACCGCGAGGAGCGGCCGGACGTGGACAAGGTGTACATGACGGCCGTGCAGGCGATGACGGGGCAGGGCGGCTGGCCGCTCAACGTGTTCTTGACCCCCGAGCTGAAGCCTTTTTTCGGGGGGACTTATTTCCCGCCGACGGCGCGGTGGGGGCAGCCCGGCTGGATCCAGCTGCTCGGGCGCGTGGCCGAGCTGTGGAAGGAGCGGCGCAAGGACATCGAGAGCGACGCCGCGCGGCTGTCCGAGGCGGTGCGCGGCCATCTCTCGGCGCAGGCCGAGGCGGCGCGCAAGCCCGCGGCCGACCTGCTCGCGCGGGCCGAGGAGGCGTTCAAGGGCTCGTTCGACCCGGAGCACGCGGGCTTCGGCGGCGCGCCCAAGTTCCCGATGCCGGCGTACCAACGCTTCCTGCTGCGCCGCGCGGCGCGGACCGGCGGCCCGGAGCCGACGCGGCTGGCCGTCGAGAGCCTGCGCGCGATGTGCCGCGGCGGCCTCTTCGACCAGGTCGGCGGGGGCTTCCACCGCTACTCGACCGACGCGGAGTGGCGCGTGCCGCACTTCGAGAAGATGCTCTACGACAACGCGCAGCTGCTCGAGAACCTGGCCGACGCGGTCCTGGCGACGCGCGACGCCGAGCTGGAGCGGGCCCTGCGCCGCACGGCGGACTACCTGGAGCGCGACCTGCGCGGTCCGCGCGGGGGGTTCTACTCCGCCGAGGACGCCGACTCGGAGGGCGAGGAGGGGGCGTTCTACCGCTGGACCGGAGCCGAGGTCGAGGCGGCGCTCGGGGCGGCCGCCCCGGCCTTCGTCGCGCGCTACGGGGTCTCCGACGAGTCCGAGGGCGGACCCTACGAGGCCGACCCCGCGGCGATGGACGAGGCGGCGGCCGAGGCGGCTCTGGGCGTCCTTTTGGCCAGACGCGCCGAACGCCCGCGGCCGAGCCGGGACGACAAGTGCCTGGCCTCGTGGAACGGGCTCGCGCTGAGCGGCCTGTCGCGGGCTTTCGCGGCGACCGGGGACGAGCGCTGCCTGTCCCTGGCGCGAGGCGCGGCGGATTTCCTGCGCCGCGAGCTGGCCTCGGCCGACGGGAGGACGCTGTGGCACCGCTGGCGCGACGGCGACCGCGCGGTCGCGGGCATGTCGGACGACTACGCGTTCGTCGCGCAGGGCCTGCTCGACCTGTTCGAGGCCGGCGGGGACCCCGCGCACCTGGCCTGGGCCGCGGACCTGGCCGAGGAGGCGGTCGCCCGCTTCGCCGCGCCGGAGGGCGGCGTCTTCCAGACCGCGGAGGGCGAGGGGCGCGAGCTGTTCGCCCGCGCGGTCGAGGACCACGACGGGGTGGAGCCGTCGGCGAGCGCGGCGCTGGCCGAGGCCGCTCTGCGCCTGCACGAGCTGACCGGGCGCGAGGGCCTGCGCCGCTTCGCCGACGCGACGCTCGCGCGCTTCGCGGAGCGGATGGACGAGCGGCCTCTGTCGATGGCCTACCTGCTGGGCGTCCTGGACCGCGCTCTCGGGACGCCGCGGACGCTCGTCGTCGCCGGGACCGATCTGCCGGGCGGCGCGGAGCTGCTGGCCGCGGCGCGGGCGCGGCTGCGGCCGGATCTGACGGTCGCCGGCTTCGTCCGCAAGGACAAGGCCGCGCTCGCCGCGCTGATGCCCGCCGTCTCCGCGATGCCGGACGCGCCGCGCGCCGCCGCCTTCCTGTGCGTCGGCCGCGCCTGCGGCCTGCCGACGGAGGACCCGGCGGAGCTGGCGCGGCGGCTGGACGCGCGATGAGGAAGGAGCGCACGCCGGAGGAGAAGGAGGCCGCCCGCCGCACCAACGCGGTCGTGATGATGGCCGCGGGCGCGGTGATGGCCGTCTGCGGCCTGGCCGGCGGCCTCATCATCCTGAGCGGAAAGGCGGACGCGCCCGACTGGCTGTTCGGCGCCGGGGCGCGCGCGCGCGCCGCCGGCGGGACCTGGACCGTGTTCCCGTCGCGCGTGGCCTTCTCGGACTGGGGGCCGGAGCCGCTCGCCCGCGCGCGGCGCGAGGGAAAGCTCCTCCTTCTGTACCTCGGGCCGGACTACAACGCGCCGACCGCGCGTCTCGCCTCGACGCTGTTCGGCGACCCGGCGACCGCGGA
>JACQBB010000112.1 GCA_016194625.1 Elusimicrobiota bacterium
GGCGGCGGCGACGAGACGGCGGGCCATCTTGTTCCAGCGCATCGGTCGCGGATATTGACCTAGGTCAACATCCGCAGGTCCGATTATCCCACCTGGACGCGGGCCGGCGATTGGGCCGACAGGGTCCCGGGCGCGCGGCAGGGGGCCTACAGCCGCGTGGGCCGGAAGTCCGAGCCCTAGACGGCGAAGCGGGCGCCGAAGAACAGCGAGAAGAACAGCAGGCGCACGGGCAGGTCGACGAGGAAGGCGTAGGCCGAGGCGGCCCGGGGATCGTCGGCGGGCGTGCCGAAGGCGATCAGGACGGCCGCGGAGCCGAGAAGGCGCCAGGCGGCCAGCCTCAGCAGGGCCGTCGAGGCGCGCCGGGGCGACGGGTCCCAATGGGCGCGCTCGCGCCACAGCATGCGCGCCCAGACGCCGAAGGCCGCCGTCCAACCTAAAAGGTAAAGCGTCGAGAGCGGAGACAGCCATTCCCCGCCCAGACGGCCGAAGAACTGCGCGGGGGTCAGCCAGGCCAGGAAAGCGGCGAGCAGCCACAGGCCGCGGTCGCGCGGCGGCGGCTCGGGCGCGTCGGCGCGGGAGAGGGCGCGGCGCGCCAGCAGGACGGCGGCGCCGACGAACAGAAGGTCGGCCAGCAGCCACGACGGCCCCAGCATCCGCGCGAAGCGCGTGCGGCCGGACCAGGCGTCGAGCGCCCAGGACAGCAGGGCGAACGCGGGGACCAGGACGAGGACCGCCAGCTCCGCGGTCGCCGCGGCCGCCGGGAGCGGGGTCTCCCCCTCCTCGGGCCGCGGCCGGCGCGCGTCGAACGCGTGCAGGGCTAGGACCGCGACCAGGCCGCCGTCGAAGGCCGCGCTGAGCGCCCCCAGCCAGTTCACGCCCAGGAAGAACAAGCCGTCCTGCAGGGTCTTGGCCCAGGCGCCCTCATAAAGGAGGCCGACGGCCGCGCCGAGCAGGAACGCCTCGTCGTCCAGCAGACGCCGGCGCCGCCGCAGGCGCTCGAACGCGACGAACAGGAACAGGAACGGCCACAGCCAGCGCCCCAGGTCCCACAACCCGGACGCGCCGCGCGCCGCCAGGTCCCCCGACAACCAGAGGGCCAGCAGCGCGGCCAGCGGGGCGCGCAGGCGTTCGCTCACCGTCGGCTAGGGCCTCACCGCGACGACCTCGACCTCGACCGCGGCGCCCTTGGGGAGCGCCGCGACCTGCACCGTCGAGCGCGCGGGATACGGCGCTTTGAAGTAGCGCGCGTACACCTCGTTCATCTCGGCGAACTTCCCCAGGTCGGTCATGAACACAGTCGTCTTCACCACGTGCGCCGTGGTCAGTCCCGCCGCGAGGAGCACCTCGACGGCGTTCTTCAGGCACTGCTCGGTCTGCTCGGTCACGCCGCCCGCGACCATCGTCCCGTCGGCCGCGAGCGGGATCTGCCCCGACGCGTAGACGAACGCGCCGACCGCGATGCCCTGGGAATACGGCCCGATCGCCGCCGGCGCCTTGGCCGTGACGATCGGAGTCTTCTCGTTCGCGTTCACCGTCTCACCTCAGGGCGCTCATCAGCTTGTCGTTGGTCTTGTGCGCGCGCATCAGCTCGGTCAGCGCGCGGATGGCCTCCAGGTCGCCCAGGCCGGCGAGGTGCCGGCGCAGTTTGTACACGCCCTCGAGGTAGTCCTTCGGGAACAGCTTCTCCTCCTTGCGGGTGCCGCTGTCGCGGACCTTGAGCGCGGGGAAGATGCGCATCTCGGCGGCCTGGCGGTACAGCACCAGCTCCATGTTGCCGGTGCCCTTGAACTCCTGGAAGATGATGTCGTCCATCTTCGAGCCCGTGTCCACCAGGATGGTGGCCAGGATGGTCAGCGAGCCGCCGTTCTCGATCTTGCGCGCCGCGCCGAAGAAACGGCGCGGGATCTCCATCGCGCGGCTGTCGAGGCCGCCGGACATCGTGCGGTTGCCGGTGGCGAACTGGTTGTACACGCGCGCCAGGCGCGTCAGCGAGTCGAGCAGGATGAACACGTCCTCGCCGGCGACCACCTTCTCGATCGCCGCGCGCATCAGGTCCTCGGCGATCTTCTTGTGCTGTTGATAGCTCTGGTCCGACGAGCTGGCCCACACCTCGGCGGGCACCGAGCGCTTGAAGTCGGTGACCTCCTCGGGGCGCTCGTCGACGAGCAGGCAGTACTGGCGGACCTTCGGGTCCACCGCGTGGACCGCGTTCGAGATCTGCTTGAGGAAGGTCGTCTTGCCGGCCTTGGGCGGCGCGACGATGAGCCCGCGCGTGCCCTTGCCGATCGGCGAGAGCATGTCGAGCGCGCGCATCGACGGGTCGGTCGAGCCCTTCTCCATCTGCAGCCACTGGTAGGGGTCGACGGGCGTCATCTGCGAGAACGCCTGCTCCACCTCGGAGCGCTGGGGCGTCTGGGGGACCTGAGGCTGGCGGTTGCCCTGGTTCTGGTTGCCGCCGCCGCGGTTGTGCTGGCCCTGCTGGCCGCCGCCGCCGCCCTGGCGCTGGTGCTGGCCGTGGTGGCCGCCGCCGCCTCCTCCTCCGCCTCCGCCGCGATGGCGGCGCCGCCGGCGGCGTCCGCCGCCGCCGTGGTGCTGGCCCTGGTTCTGGCCGCCGCCTTGGTTCTGGCCGCCGCCCTGGCGCTGCTGGCCGCCCTGGCCCTGGCCGCCTTGGCCCTGACCGCCGCCCGAGCCGGACGAACCGCCCGACGGAGCGCCTCCCTAAGGGCCCTGCCCCGTGTGTCCGCCCTGTCCGACGTTCTCTTCGTTCATCATCTCATTGACCTCTCGAAATCTGCACGGCGTCGCGCATCTCCGCCGCTCCCGGGAAATCCCCGGGCCATCGACGATCCAAAGCCTCCAACGCCAGCGCCAGCCACAGCGCCGCCGACGGCAGGACCTCCTCCGCCTTGCGCCCGGGGAGGAGGCCCTCGGAGAACACGTGGCCCCACGGCAGGCCCTGCGCGTTGCCGCGGACGAAGTCCGGCGCGGACGCGA
>JACQBB010000113.1 GCA_016194625.1 Elusimicrobiota bacterium
TCGTCGGCGTCCAGGAAGGTCAGCGCGGGCGCGCGCGCCGCGGCCACGCCCGCGTTGCGCGCGGCCGCCTCGCCGCGTCCGCCGGAGGAGACGACGCGGACGGGGAGTCCGGCGAGCCCGGCGACGCTGCCGTCCGCGGAGCCGTCGTCGACGACGACGACCTCGGCGTCGGGGACGCCGGCGGACAGCGCGCTGAGGACCGCGGGGCGGAGGTGCCGTCCGGCGTCGCGCGCCGGGACGATCACGGAGACCGAGGGGGCCGAGGGAGCCACGCCCCCATCATAACAATACGGGAGAGGTCAGTTCGGGGCGAACTCGGCTTCGAACTCGCACTTCGCGACGCAGCCGCAGTTCTCGGGGCCGCCGCCGTACAGCGGCTCGGCGCAGGCGGTCTCGGCGGCGCCGTGCTCCTCGCGGTTCGTCAGCGAGGCGGAGACGGTCTCGGAGAAGTCGTAATGGCCCGAGCCGCAGCGGCCGGGGCAGTCGGCCTCGATGATGAAGGGGTCGTTCGGCCCGATCAGGTCGTCGTTCTCCTCCAGGACCACGCCCTGGGGGGAGGTGACGGTGATGCGGACCTTGACGCCGCGGGCTCCGGGGAAGCGCGACGCGAGCGTGCCGGCGGACTGAGCCTCGGCCTCGGCGTCGCGGCCGCGCTGGACCTTCTCCTCGTTCTTGCTCGGTCCGGTCTTGCGGCGCTTCTTGCGGTAGAATCCGGGCATCCGTCCTCCTGTCGCCTCGGGCGGTCCGCCCTGAGGGGACGCCAGTCTAGCATTTCAGGAGGCGGCGGGCGCGGCCTTCAGCGTCAGAGTCACGGTGGTGCCCTTGCCGATGCCCTCGCTGGCGATGGCGACGTCGCCGCCGTGCTTGTTCATGATCCAGCGCGCGACGTTGAGGCCGAGACCGGTGCCGCCGGACTCCGCGCGGCCGGTCGCGAAGGGCTCGAACAGGCGCTTGAGCGTCGCCGGCTCGATGCCGACGCCGCTGTCGGTCAGGTAGACCTTCACCGTGCCGTCCTCGGCGGCGGCCTTCAGCGACAGGCGGCCGCCGAACGGGAGCGCGTCCAGCGCGTTGATCAGCAGGATGGTCAGCACCTGGTGGAAGTGCCGCTCGCTGGCCATCACGCGCAGGCCCTCGGGCGCGTCGAGCGTCGTCTCGACGCCGCGCTCGTCGAAGCGGATCTTCAGCGGGTCGAGCGCCGCGGAGAGCGCGGGCGCCAGCGCCAGCGGCTTGAGGTCGAGCGGGGAGGGCTTGGCGAAGTCGAGGATGTCGGAAAGGATCTCGACGGCGCGGTCGGCCTCGCGCGAGACGCGCGCCAGGTACTCGCGCGGGTCGCCCCCGCGGTCCAGCACGCGCTGCGCGTGCTCGACGGTGAGGATGACGGTGTTCAGCGGCGTGCGCACCTCGTGCACGACGCCCGACATCATCTGCCCGACGGTGGACAGGCGCTGCAGCCAGGCCAGGCGCTCCTCGTCGTGCACCGGCCGTTCGGGGTCCGGCCCGCGGCGGCCGAAGAAGGCCCAGCCCAGGCCCAGGCCCGCGGCGAGCGCGGCGAGTCCGACGAGGATGGTTGATTCCATCGCCCATTTATATAAAATCCCGGGCATGGCGCCCAAAGTCCTGTTGATCGAAGACGACGCGTCGTTCCGCAAGGCGGTGTCGGACGTGCTCTCGCTGGAGGGCTACGACGTCCGTCAGGCGCCCTCGGGCAAGGCCGGCATCCTCGCCGCGCAGAACGACCTCCCCGACCTGGTCCTGCTCGACCTGATCATGCCGGGAATGAAGGGGCTCGAGGTGTGCCAGTTCCTGAAGCAGGACGCCGCGACCGCCCGCGTGCCGATCATCATCCTGACCGGCAACGACAAGGACGGGCAGGACATCGCGTGCCTGGACATGGGCGCCGACGAGTTCCTGACCAAGCCCGTCAAGAGCGAACGCCTCCTCGCCTACGTGCGCGCGCTGCTGCGCCGCACCGCCGGCGAGAACAAGGAGTCGCCGCCCGCGAAGGTCGAGGTCGGCGGGATGTGGCTGGACTACGCGCGCAAGATCGTCACGATCGGCAAGGTCGACCACCCGCATCTGACCCCGAAGGAGTTCGAGCTCCTTTATTACCTGGCCCGCCGCACGCCGAACCCGACCGACCGCGCGACCATCTACCGCGACGTGTGGGGCGTCGAGCCGCCGTCGGAGGGCGTGCT
Source organism: Elusimicrobiota bacterium (assembly GCA_016194625.1). The sequence goes on from JACQBB010000113.1 coordinate 2,196, forward strand.
GAAGACCGTCGAGGTCCACGTGCGCCGCATCCGCCTCAAGCTGGGGTGGAAGTCCGACCAGTGGCTGGTCAGCGTCTCGGGCCGCGGCTACGCGCTGATCCCTCCGAAGAAGTGAGCGGCGGCCGGCCGCCGCACGCGGTCCTGGTCCGCGACCCCGAGCGCTTCTCTCCGCCCGCCGTCGCCGCCGTGCTGGGCCGCAGGGCCGGCGCTCCCGCGCTCGACTTCGCCGCCTCCGCGCGCCGCGCGTGGGGTCTCGTCGCCGAGTCCCTTCCCGCCGCGGACGCCGACTCCCTGGCCGCGGACCTGACCGCCGCCGGCCAGCCCGCGCTCGCCGCGCCGTCCAGCCTGCTCGAGGACCCGCCGCCGCCGACGGCCGTCGGCAAGTGCGAGCTGGCCGGCGACGGCTTCGACCTGGTGTCCGGGCGCGCGAACGCCGCTCCGGAGCGGCTGTCGTGGACGAAGCTGGCCGCGCTGTGCGCGGGAGCCGTCGAGGAGAGGACCGCGGCGACGGTGACCGAGGGCGGCGGCCCGCGCGAGGCGGCGGAGCGCGCCGTGCGGCTGGGTCTGACGATGGCGACCGGCCTGCCGCTGATGAAGGGGAAGACCGAGACCAAGCGCGTCGTGGAGCGCAGGGAGCGCGCGCTCGTCCTCGACCTGCTGTTCCTCGAGCCCGCGCGCCGGCTGCGCGTGGACGCGCGCTCCTTCGACTTCTCCGTGCTCGGCCCGAAGATGACCTACGCCGCCGAGCCGAACTTCCTCGCGCTGCTCGAGGAGCTGTGCTCCCGCGCCCCGCGCGCCCTGCGCGGCAAGGGGACCCGCGCCCTGCTGGCCCGGCGTCCCGCGGCCGAGTCCCTGTACGAGTCGTACGACGACCTGTCCCGCGAGGAGCGCTGGCTCCTCACGCTGTCCGCGCTGCGCGCCGCGCCCTGACGCGCGCCTCCCGTCGGCATCTTCGTTGCGAAGAATTGTAAAGCCCAGGAGGCGTCATGCTGCGATTCCCGCCGCGCCGGATACTCGCCGCCGTGGACCCGTCCGAGGTCTCCATCCACGCCGCGTTCGCGGCGCCGCCGTTCGACGACGACGCGCGGCGGCGCGAGATGCTGGGAGCGCTCGGGAAGCGCCTCGGCGCGGACGCGCGCCTGCGCGTGGTCCGCGGCGACCCCGTGCGCACCCTCCGGCGCCTGGCGGCCGACCGCAAGTACGACCTGCTCGTGATGGGCACGCACCGCCGCGCGGGCCTCGCGCGCGTCCTGCTCGGCTCGGTGGCCGAGGCCGTCGTGGTCGACTCGCCGTGCCCGGTGCTCGTCGTGCCGACGGGTCTGCGCTCGCTCAAGCGCGTGCTGGCGCCGATCAACGAGGAGGCCTACGCCCGGCGCGGCCTGCTCGCCGCGGGGCTGATCGCGCGCGCGCACAAGGCGAAGCTGACCGTCCTGCACGTGGTGACCGACCCGATCTTCGGGATGAGCCCGCAGCGGCTCCTGCGCAAGCGCATCGCCGAGCTCCCCGACGCGGTGCGCCGCGAGGTGCGGCCGGAGGGGGAGGTCGGCGAGTTCGACGTCGTGCGCGACATCCTGCGCGCGTCGCGCGGCGCCGACCTGATCGTGCTGGCGGCCCATCGCAAGTCCCTGCTCGGCGACTTCGTGCTGGGGACCACCGTCGAGCGCGTGCTGCGGCACTCGCGCGTGCCCGTGCTGGCGGTCCCGTCCGGCCGGAGCTGACCTACCAGGACGCGTGCTCGGCCGCGAGCAGGACCGCGGAGAGCGCGGCGACGGCGACGCGCGCCGGCGGCAGCTCGCGGCGGCGTCCGGCGAGCGCGTACAGCGCCGCGTGCGACACGAAGCCCCACAGCAGCCCCTGCGTGATCGAGAAGGTGAGCGGTATCAGCGCGACGGTCAGGAACGCGGGCAGCGCGTCCTCCAGGCGCTCGAAGCTCACGCGCGCGACGCTGCGGAACATCAGCGCGCCGACGATCACCAGCACCGGGGCCGTCGCGTAGGCGGGCACCGCCGAGGCCAGCGGTCCCAGGAAGAAGCACGGCAGGAAGCACAGCGCCGTGAACACCGAGGTCAGCCCGGTGCGCCCGCCCATCTCGATGCCGGAGACGCTCTCGATGTAGGCGGTGCCCGAGGAGGTCCCGACCAGGCCCGCGCCGAGCGTCGCGAAGGCGTCCACGAGCAGGCCTTCCTTGAGACGGCGGGGACGGCCGCGCTCGTCCACGAGCCCCGTCGCGTGCGCGACGCCGACGAAGGTCGAGATCGAGTCGAACAGGTCGGTGAACAGGATCGCGGCGACCGTGCCCCACAGGCCCGGAGCGAGCGCGCCTCGCCAGTCGAGCTTGAGGAGCACGCTGCCGAAGTCGGGCGGCGAGACCAGGGACTTGGGCGCCTCGAGCAGGCCCGCGCCCCACGCCGCGGCGGTGACGCCGAAGATGCCGGCCAGGAACGCGAACGGGCTGCGCCGGCGCATCAGCCACACGGTGAGCAGTCCGCCGAGGAGGCTCAGGCCGACCTTCCGGTCGAGCGTCCCCAGGCGCACGAAGGTGGCCGCGTCGGCGACGATGAAGCCCGCGTTCTTGAGCCCGATGAAGGCGAGGAACAGCCCGATGCCCGCGGCGGAGGCCGCGCGCAGGTCCTCGGGGATCGCCTCGGCGACCTTGGCGCGCAGCGGCGTGGCCGACACCAGCACGAACAGGACTCCCGCCCAGAACACCGCGCCGAGCGCCGTCGGCCACGGCACCCCGCGCCCGAGCACGACCGAGTAGGCGAAGAAGGCGTTGATGCCCATGCCCGGCGCGACCGCGAACGGCAGGTCGGCGTACAGGCCCATCAGCAGGGTCATCGAGAACGACAGCAGGACCGTCGCGGTCATCACTCCCGCGAACGGCATCCCCGTGCCCGACCCGGCGAGGACCGCCGGGTTGACCACCACGATGTAGGCCATCGTGAAGAAGGTCGTCGCGCCCGCGAGGGCCTCGACGCGCCAGGACGGCGCCGGGGTCTCGCTCACGCGGCGGGGGGAGCGCGGCGATGACGGCCACGACGGCGTCGAGGTCGAGCGGCTTGCGGAAGAAGCCGGCGGCGCCGAGGAGGCGCGCGTCCGGCTCGACGTCCTCGGCGTTCTGGCCGCTCATCAGGTGGATCGGCGCGCGCGTCAGCCGGAGCATCGTCGTCAGCGCCTGCAGGCCGGTCTTGCCGGGCAGGATGGTGTCGAGCAGGACCAGGTCGAAGGCGCCGCAGGCCAGGGCCTTCTCTCCTTCCTCGGCGGATTCCGCGCGGGTGACGATCGCGCCGTGCCCCGTCAGGTAGCGGCCGAGCACCTCCGCGGAATCGCGGTCGTCTTCCACGAGCAGGACTCTGGCGCCGTTCACGGCGATAGTATAGACTGTGCCGCCGAGGAGGCGCAATCTGCTCATCCGCGTGAAAGTCCATCCCGACGCCCGCGAGGACCGTCTCGAGGTCCGCGGCCCGTCCGCGTACGAGGCCTGGGTCCGCGCCCCCGCCGAGCGCGGGCTGGCCAACGCCGCCGTGCTCGCCCTGCTCGGGCGCGAGCTCGGCTGCCCCGCGAAGGCCCTGCGCGTGATCAAGGGCGCGACCTCCCCGTCCAAGATCGTCCAGAGACTCGGCTCGTGAGCGCCCTTCCCGAGTCCCGGATCCTGTTCGAGGACGAGCGCCTGGTCGCCGCGGACAAGCCCGCGGGCCGCCCGACGATCCCCGGGCGGGGGGACGTCGGCGAGGCGCTCAATAAGGAACTCGAGCGCCGGCTGGGCGCCCGCCTGTTCGTCGTCCACCGCCTGGACCTGGAGGCGAGCGGCGTGGTCGTCCTGGCGAAGGACGCCGAGACCCACCGCCTGCTGTGCGCCGCGTTCGAGGGCCGCAAGGCCAAGAAGGTCTATCTGGCGGCCGTCGCCGGCGCGATGCGGGGGGAGGGCGTCGCCGATTCCCCGCTCAAGGAGTTCGGCTCCGGGCGCGTCGCGCCCGCTCCGGACGGGAAGCCCGCGCGCACGCGCTGGACGGTCGAGCGCTCCTGGCCGTCCGCGACGCTGCTGCGCGTCGAGCCCGAGACGGGGCGCAAGCACCAGATCCGCGCCCACCTCGCCTCGCTCGGACACCCGATCCTGGGCGACCCGCGCTACGGACCGCCGCCGCGCCCGGTGAAGGGGGCGGCGCGCCTGATGCTGCACGCCATGTCGCTGTCCCTGGAGGCCGGCCGCCCCTACGCGTTCGAGGCCCCGCCCCCGGCCGATTTTTCCGCGGTCCTGGCCCGGCTCTGAAGGCGTCCGAACTTTTTCCGGCCGCGGCCGTATGATTCGTGTAGAATACGCCGAGAGGGTCGCACCCTCTTAAGACATCATGATGTTAAACATAGGAGACCTAGGAAAATGAAGAAGCTTCTGATCGCCGTTGCTCTGATCTCGTTCGCGGGCGTCGCGTTCGCGCAGGCCCCGGCCGCCGCGCCGGCCGCCCCCGCCGCTGAGGCCCCGAAGGCCGAGAAGAAGGTCGAGAAGAAGGCCGAGAAGAAGGCCCACAAGAAGGCCGAGAAGAAGGCCCACAAGAAGGCCGAGAAGAAGGCCGAGGAGAAGAAGGCGGAGGCCGCTCCCGCCGCCGCTCCCGCCGCCGCCCCGGTCGCGAAGTAATCCTTAACGCCGGAAAGACCCGGCCCCCGCGCGCGAGCGCGGGGGCCGTTTCTTTTTTATGCCCCAAGATGTTAGGTTTACTATTGACAGATATGAGATTACCTGTTATATATTCACAACTTGCCGTTCACGAGGGGCACAGGAGGATCATGCCGATGATCGCGAAGGACCTGCTGCCGTGGATGTTCGTGAAGAGGACCGCGACCTGGACGCCGTACGCGAAGATCCGCTCGGAGGCCGTCCGCTCCGAGCCGCTGGCGTCTTTGGTCAAGGCCGCGCGCAAGCCCGGGAGACGCCCGCCTCGTGGGTAGGCTCGACCGCCCCGTCCGGCGCACGCGCGCGACCCCGGTCTACACGATCGGGGCGGCGTCGCGGCTCACCGGCATCCCGATCTGGACCCTGCGCTGGATCGAGAAGCACGGACTCCTTCGGCCGGCCCGCACGCCCGGCCGCCAGCGGTTGTACTCGGACCTCGAGATGGAGATGCTCCGCGAGGTCCGCGAGCTGATGGAGCAGAAAGTGAACCTCGCCGGCATCCGCGTCATCCTGCGGATGCGCTCGTCCTCCCGCCCCGCCGCGCGTCCCTGACGCGCCGAAAGTCCCTTCGGCGCGTGGGCCCTCCCTCACTCCCGCGTTGGGTCCTTTTTCGCGTCCCCGTTGGGCCCTTCGTTCCTGTTGACCCAGATCAACACGCCCTATAATGGACGCGGACCTTCTAAAGGAAGGCCCTCGCGGTTCGTCGTGGTGGCAATCAACGGGAGACTTGAGATGACCTCGATCCGAATGGGCCGGACCGTCAAATCCGGCATCGCCTCCGCCGTCAGCGTCGCGCTGTTCCTCGGTTCCGCGGGCGGACCCGCGTCGCGCGCCTACGCGCAGTCGGTCCGCCTCGCGGCTCCCGGAGAGGCGACCGGCGCGGTGAGGGCGCTCCCGACCGCGGGCGTCTCCGCGGTCTCGGCGATCCCGGCCGTCAGCCTCGGCGTCCCGTCCGCGCTGGCGGCTCTCCCGTCCGCCTCCGCGCCGGCCGCCGCCCCGTCCGCCGCGCGCGCCGCGTCCGCGCCCGCTCTCTCCGCCTTGGCCGCGCCCGCGTCCGAGCCGAAGAAGGACGCCCCGTCGGCGCCGGCGTCGCGCCCCGCGCCCGCGCCCGCGAAGACCCCCAAGGCCTCCGACGGCGGCCCGCGCTGGGTCGAGACCGACCCGACGGCGCCCGGCAAGGACAAGGTCGAGGAAGGCTCCGGCCCGCGTTGGGTCGCCCCCGTGAAGACCGGCCTGTCCGGCTGGGTGTCCCGCCAGCTCTCGCGCTGGACCAAGGCCGACGCCGCGCAGTCGCGCCGCCAGTTCGACGGCGACTCCGCCCGCGCCGCCGACTCCTCGCCGGTCTCCGCGTCCGAGGCCGCGAGCTCCCACGCCCGCTCCCGCTCCCTGGCCAAGCCCTCGGCCGCCGAGCGCATCATCGCGGACCATTCGATCCCCACGCCCGAGGCCGCGCGCCAGGTCGGCGAACTGCGCCACGAGCACGGCACGCCGCTGTGGGCCAAGGTCGTCGCCCCGCTCTCCGTCGTCGCCGCCGTCGTCGCGGCCGTGCACTTCGGCGCCGTCGGCGTCGTGACCCTGGGCGCGGGCCTGGTGGTCTCGGTGCTGGCGCACGAGGTCGCGCACCTCGCGGTGCTGAAGGCGCTGGGCGACCACACCGCCGAGCACGCGGGCTCTCACAGCCTCAACCCGTTCCACCACGTGGACGCGGTGAAGACCATCATCCTGCCGGCGCTGTCGCTGGCGGTCTCCAGCGCGCTCCTGCCGTTCCCGGTCCTGCTCGGCTCGGGCAAGGCGGTGGACGCGGACTTCAACAACCTGCGCTCGCCGCTGGGCGGCCCGCGCTCGGCGCGCAACGCGTTCTGGGTGGCGGCGGCCGGTCCGCTGACGAACTTCGCGCTCGCGGGCCTGGCGTTCGGAGCCGTCGCGCTGCTTCCCGCCGGCGGCTTGCTGGCCGGCGTGGCGCTCGGCCTGGCGCATATGAACGTCGCGCTCGGCGTGTTCAATCTCCTGCCCCTGCCGCAGTTGGACGGCGGCAAGATGCTGGCCAGCGCCCTGCCCGAAGGACTGTACGCCAAGTGGGTGTACAACCCGAATGTCGAGAAAGGCTACCAGGGCCTTTTCCGGCGCCTGTACGAGGGCCCGACCAACCTGCTGACCTTCATCGGCGACAAGCTGGGCGTGAAGAGCCAGAAGGGCCTCAATCGCGTCGCCAACGGCGTCACCTTCGGCGCGCTGGCCGCGTTCTACGCGGTGGCTTACGTCCACTTCTCGGTGGCCATCCCGCTCCTGTTCCTGGCCCTGCCCTGCACGTACGACTACTGGTGCATCCGCGAGAAGGTGCGCTCCGA
>JACQBB010000102.1 GCA_016194625.1 Elusimicrobiota bacterium
AGCTTGCCGAGCTTGATCGAGACGGTCTCGAGCTTGCGGTCGCCCAGCGTGGCGCCGAGCACGGCCGACACCGCGGCGCCGTCGCCGGCCACCTGGACCTCGGCGAGCTTGGGGAACGCGGTCGCGAAGCGCAGCGACTTCATCGAGTCGGCGATGACCAGGTACTTCTCGGGCTGGGCCGCGAGGCCCTCGCCGGCGAACTGGGACTCGAGCGCGTCGATGACGCGCGGGAGCGAGAAGCGCAGCGGCATCGAGTGGATGATCAGCGCCGACGCGTCCTCGGGATGCGCCTCCGCCTTATAAGGGAGGCCCGCCTTCTTCATCTGCGCGTTGAGAGACCGCATCGTCGACGCCCGGTCGGCGCCCGCGACCTTGACGGTCAGCGAGAACGCTTCCTTCTCGGCGGGGAACGCGGCGAGTTCGGCCTTGCCGGTCTCGCCGGCGGCCTTGGCCGCCATCTCGCCGATGGCCTTCACGTGCTCGTCGGAGAACTGGCCGACGTTCTCGATGATGGCCTTCGGGTTCGCCGCGCGGCCGTGCAGGGCGATCTTGCCGCCGTTGAAGGCGACGACGACCACCGGGTTGTTGCGCGACTGCTTCACGCGCGAGAGCAGGATCTCCTCGGCGGAACCGGGGCCCTTCTGCGGGCGCCAGGTCATGAACACGACGTGGACGCCGGCGTCGATCAGACGGTTGACGTAGGCCGCGACGGAGTCCGGCGCGGGGCCGCTGAACACGTCCTGGATGAAGACGACCTTCGGGTACAAGCGGTGGAGCGGGGTGCCGTCGGCGGCGACCGGCGCGGGGCCCTCGGCCGCGGGGACCGAGCCGTCGAACGCGGAGCCGGAGGCGGCGGCGGCCGCGGCGGAACCGGCGGCCTCGCCCTGGTCGGGCGTGACCTTGCCCGAGAGGTCCTTCGCGGCGCCGAGCGCGTCGGCGGGCTTCTTCGCGGGATCGGGCGTCTCGCCGTCCTTCTTGGGGCCGTCGGCCGCGGCCCGGAGCAGGGGCGCGGCGCGCAGCGCGGGAGCGGCGATCGCGGCGTGGTACCCGGCGGCGGGGACCAGCGCGGCGGGAGCGGCGGCGAGCGCGGGCGCGGCCGCGTTCGGCGCGGACGCGGCGGAGAGCGCCGGAGCCGCGGTCAGGCCCGTATAAGAAGGAACCCCGCCGGGGAGGGCGGGGTTCGCGAGGGCCGAGGCGGCGGCCGCGGCGCCGGGGGCGCCGCTCGCCGCGGGGGCGAGGCGCCCGGCGACGACCTGCGCGAAAGCCGGCGCGGCCGAGCCGCTCGTCAGCACGCAGCAGCAAAAGATGGACAGGACGTTCTTCGGCGTGATTCTCTTCACGATGAGCTCCATGATCGTTCGAGTCTGTGCGTCCTGAGCGGCAGAATACCACAGCCCTTCGCGGGCACCGGCGGGTCGAAGGTCCCGAAATCCGGAAGGCATTGGTCCCAAAATTCCCTGGGCCCGGGCGTCCGCGTTCCTCACACTTTCCCTCGGCCGACGGGGCCCAGTTTCTCGCGGTCGAGCGACTTCAGCACGTCCACGACCAGCAGGTAGGCGTTCTTGTAGTGCTTGAAGTCGAACGCGGCCATCGTGTCGCGCTCGGAGTGGATGATGTCGAAGATCACGTCCATCGACGCGCCGTAGATCGTCACCGCGGGGATGCCGGCCTGGCGGAAGCTCGACGAGTCGGCGTCGCCGCCGTCCAGGTAGGCCTCCTTCAGGTCGCGGCCGTTCTCCTTGGCCGCCTTCGCGACGCGGTCGAGCAGAGCGCGCGTCGAGTTGTTCTTCCACGAGTAGGTGCCGTCCACCGCGAGCGTGTCGAGGTTGACCATCGCGTCGATCTTCTTCTTCTGCTCCGCGGTGAGCGAGTCCAGGTACGCCTGCGAGCCGAGCAGGCCCTCCTCCTCGCGGCCGAACGCGACGAACACGATGGTCGCGTCGGTGTCGGCGTCGCGCAGGGCCTGGTACAGGTTCGTCACCAGCGTCGCGCCGGTCCAGTTGTCGATGGTGCCCGCGCCCTCGCTGACCTTGTCGTGGTGGCCGCCGACCACGATCACGCGGTCGGACTTCCCCTTCTTGGTCACGATGAAGTTGTGCTTGCCGCGGCCGATGTCCTGGACGACGATGTCGGACTCCTTGGCGCCGGCCAGCTTGAACAGGTCCACGACGGTCTTCTCGCGCTCCGCGTTCGTCAGCGGCGAGCGCGCCATGCGCTCCTTGAGCTCGTCGTCGGTCGGCAGGACGCCGGCCGGGCGGACCGCGTCGCGGTACGCGACCGCCGCGCGCTGTCCCGGAGCGAGCCGCCCCGCGGTGAACAGCGACTCCGCGCGCGCCGCGAACTGCTCGGGCGTCAGCGGCGCCGCGGGAGCGGCGTCCACCGGGACGCTCGGCGCGGCCATCCGGCCGTCGAAAGCGGCGGAAAGCGCCGGCGCGGACTGCGCGGGCGACGCCGCGAGCCGGGCGCCGAGGGCCTTCGCGGCCTCGAGCGGCGTCGGCGCCGAGGCGGCGGGCGACGCGGCGAGGGCCGGCGCGAGGACCGGCGCCGCCGCGAGCGGGACGGCCGCGGCGGG
>JACQBB010000103.1 GCA_016194625.1 Elusimicrobiota bacterium
GGCACCCAGACCGGCGCGGTGAGCAGGCCGAGGGTGACCGGGACGACCACGGCCGCGACCGGGATCTCCCACGACAGGTTCCAGCAGGAGTGGCGCGGCGGCGGCGCGTCGGAGAACACGCCGGGGTCCACGAAGAACGGGCGGCAGCCGCCGGACGCGGCGGGCGCGGCGGCGGGCGCGGCCTCGGGCGCGCGCGGGGCGGACGCGCAGGCGCTCAAGAGGGAGACGCAGAGGACGACGGCGGCGGCCGGTCTCAGGATTTGACCGACTTGGCGGGCGCCGGCGCGGAGGACGCGGCGGGCGTCTCGCGGCGCAGCGGGACGTAGACGTGGATCTTGTTCTGCGCCGAGGCCCTCGCCAGGCAGTCGGAGCGCACGTCGTGGAACTTGTAGCTGGCCGCGCGCAGCGGCACGACGGAGGTGACGATCTCGATGTGGCCGTTGCGGCGGTCGGAGCCGCAGGCGGTCTGCGCGAAGACGATGATCGCGCCGCGGATGATCGGGTCCTGGCGCAGGTTCAGCTCGCGCAGCGGCGTGCGCGCCGCCAGCGCCTCGGCCGACTCCACCTTGGCCATCGCCAGCGCGAAGCTCGCGGCGCGGATCGGGCGCTTGGGGTCGCGGCGCGTGCCGGGGACCTCGCCGCGGAACAGGCGCTCGTCCCACAGGCCGAGGGCGGCGATGTCGCGGCGCACCCACTCGTAGCAGTGCTTGCGCAGGCGGCGCAGGCGGCGGGCGTAGCTGCGGGGCTTCTCGCCCTTGCGGCGGTCCCAGTTGCGCGCGTTGCCGTCGGCCACGTCGGCCAGCTGCTCGGCGGTGTCCCAGTCCACCTGCTCGATGACCGAGACCGGCTTGGGCGGGGGGGCCAGTTCGGGGCCGCGCGGCGCGGAGCGCGCCTTCTTGCCCTTCTTCTTGCCGTGCTTGGCCGGCGGAGGCGGCGGCTCCGCCGCGGCGACCTGCGGCTGGGGCGCGTCGATCACGCCCGGGATGTAGAGGTAGCGCTTGGCGAACTCGTTGTCGGAGATCTTGCCGAGCAGGTAGGAGCGGGACCGCGCCTCGTCGGGCGTCAGCGGAAGGCCGGCGGGGCGCACGCGGCCGCGGTAGCGGGCCAGCGCGGACTCGGCCGGGTTGATCCCCAGGCGGCCGGCGACGTACACGACCATGTCCGCGTAGGTCGGCCAGTCGTCGAAGCCGTCCACGCGGCCGGCGCGCAGGAACTCGGTCTCGGAGCGCAGGCTCGCGAGCGCCTCGTCCTGGTCCAGCTGGAGCGTGTCGCCGGCGGTCGGGTCCTCGCTGCGGTCCACCGGGCTGAGGAAGCGGGCGCGCAGCTCGGCCAGCGCGGCGCGGCGGGAGGCGGCGGCCGACTCCGAGGAGGCGGGCGCGGCGGCGGCGCAGGGGACGGCGAGCGCCAGCGCGAGCAACGTCGAGAGCGTCCGAGGTCCGAGGCTCATCGAGGCATTGTACCCGTTTCGCGCGGGGGACTTACATCCAAAAAGTTACGAACTTTTAAGGAAGCTCCGGTGAACGGGCGTTCAGAACTTGACGGCGGGCGCCTTCGCGGCTTCGGGCGCGGATTGGAAATAGGGCCGTTCCTTGAAGCCTCCGAAGCCGGCGACGAGCAGGCCCGGGAAGGACTTGATCGCCGTGTTGTAGCCCTGCGCGGCGTCGTTGAAGTCGCGGCGCGCGACCGCGATCCGGTTCTCCGTGCCCTCGAGCTGGACCTGCAGGTCGCGGAAGCCCTGCGTGGACTTGATGTCCGGATACTTCTCGACGACGACCATCAGCCGCGACAGCGCCGAGGACAGCCCGGCCTGGGCCTCCTCGAACTTCTTGAAGGCGCCCGGGTCGTCGAGGACTCCCTTGGTGACGTTCAGCGCGCCGACGCGCGAGCGCGCGTCCACGACCGCGGTCAAGGTCTCCTTCTCGAACTTGGCGGAGCCCTTCACGGTCTCCACCAGGTTCGGGACCAGGTCGAGGCGGCGCTGGTACTGGTTCTCCACCTGCGCCCAGGCCTTGCTGACGCCTTCATTGCGGCCGACCAGGCCGTTGTAGGCGCCGACGGCCCACACGCCGACGACGAGAGCGAGGACGACGACGCCGCCGAGGACGGCTCCGAGGATCTTCATGGACCCAGGGTGTCATTTCGCCCCGGCGAGCGTCAAGCGCGGCGCTACCGCCAGCTCGCGCAGCGGCTCGAGGTCCAGCGGTAGTTCTCGGGCAGGTCGATGACCGCCTGGCGCTCCTTCAGCCGGGCCATGTGCGCGTCGTACACGGGCTTGACCGCCTTGTCGATCATCGCCTCGATGCGGCGCTCGGCCTCGGCGCGGTCGGCGACGGCCAGCGGCGTCGCGCGGCCCGGCAGCCAGTCGGCGCGGCGCAGGGCCAGGCGCATGTCGGCGGCGGCCTGCGCCAGCTCGTCGCGGATGGTCTCCTCGTGCGAGCGCTCGTGCGCCAGGATCTGCTCGTCCTGGCAGGTGCCCGGGGCGTACTCGCGGGGGACCAGGATGACGACCTCGCGCGGGGTGATGTCCACCGTCAGCGCGTCGATCCACGCGCACGACGGCCCGCCGAACAGCCGCGGCCGGACCGCGATCCCGGTCCGGTAGCGCAGCTCCTGGCGCGCGACCGTCAGGCCTTGGAGCTTGCCGCCCGGCCCCAGCGCCTCGGTGCCCGGATACTTGGCCAAGTCGGCGACCGACAGGTCGCGCCGCACCGTCGCCGGCGCCGGGTCCAGGACCACGGTCATCGGCGCGTCCTCGTAGCGTCCGGGGTCGTGCGGGCAGGCCGCGCCCGAGGGCTCGCGGCCGCAGGCGGACAGCGCGCACGCCGCCAGCAGGGTCAGGCGCCGCGCGCGCACCGTCAGGTCCCGAACGCGTTCGGGAAACGCTCGCGCAGGTGCGCGTCGACCCGCTCGTAGTCGAGGCGCAGGCCGTCGTCGGATCCGATGCGCTCCGCCAGCTCGCGGCGCCGCCGGTCGAAGGAGCGGTAGGCCTGGCGCGCGGCCTCGCGGTCCCCCGCGTCGGCCGCGCGCCGGAACGACTCGAGGACGCGCAGGAGGGCGGGGTCGCTGCCCGGCACGGGCTCGGAGCGCAGATAGCGGATGCCGTCGCGCGCCCGCGGGGCGTTGAGCCCCGCGTCCAGGAAGAACTGGAGCTTGCCGCCGTTGCCGCCGCCGCCGACGGCGCGGCCCTCGGCGTCCGTGTACATCCGCGCGACGCGCGTGGACGACTCGCCGCGGATCGGTCCGGCCGCGCCCACGTAGAACTTCGTCCCGGCCGGGACGGTGAAGCGCGCGACGTAGTCGGTCGCGTTCGTGTCCGGCAGCGCGAGCAGGTCGCGCAGGTGCTTCTGGTCGAGGTGCGAGGCCATCTCGCACGGGATGAACCAGTCGCCGTTGGCCTTGCCCGCGGCGCGCAGGGCGCGCAGGTCGGGGGCGCGGTGGGTGCGGCACAGCTCCAGGGGTTTGGTCGCGGCGACCTCGTAGAGGGGGACGCCGGCGTGGAACGGCGGAGAGCCCCCCTCGCGGACGAAGCGGGCGTTCAGGGCGTCCAGTTCGGCGCGGTCGAGCAGCCGCGCGTCCACGCGTCCATGGAACTCGTGTTCGAGCGCGTAGGCCATGTGCGTCTCGATCATCCGCGCGCGCGTCGCGTCCAGCTCGGCGCGCGTCTTCTCGAAGCGCAGGCGCGCCGTCTCGACCTCGGCCTCGTGCGCGGCCCGCAGCGCGCCGTCGGGGGCGCTCGCCGCCTTCGCGCGCGCCTCGGCCAGCGCCTCGGCTTCGGCCTGGATGCGGTGCAGGGCGTCGCGGGACTCGCGCGCGAGCCCGCGATAGGCCGCCTTCAGCGCGTCCGACGTCAGGCGCGTCCCCGGGAGCGTCTCGACCCCGAACACGGTCATGTTCAGCATCGTGCCGGACACGAAGCGCGCCGGCGCCGCCGCGAGCGGCGGGAGCGCGGCCTGGCGCTCGCGGTAGTCCAGCGCCGCCGCCGGCACGTAGAGCGCGGCGCGCGCGATGTTCTCGGCCGAATCCTTGCCGGTCGCCCCCGCGACCAAGCTCCAGCTCGCGCGGATGACCCGGCCGGCGGCGCCGACCGCGGCCAGGCCGGCGGCGGCGAACGGCCGGCCCGCGGACCAGGCCTCGGCGCGGGCGGCGTCGTAGCCTTCCAGGCGCGCGTCGATGGACGCGAGCTCGGTGCGCGCCGCGCGGTTCACCGGCGGGACGACCGCGCCCCTCTCGGCC
>JACQBB010000070.1 GCA_016194625.1 Elusimicrobiota bacterium
AACACGGGCACGCCCGCGCCGCCGCCGGCCGCTCCCGCCGCGCGCCCGGCCGCCGCGCCCGCCAAGCCGAAGGCGCGCTTCAGCGAGTTCGGGGTGCGCGTCGCGTACGCCGACACCGACAAGCTCGGCATCATCTACTACGCGAACTACCTCAAGTTCTTCGAGCAGGGCCGCACCGAGCTCATGCGCGGCCTGGGCGTGCGCTACCGCGACCTGGAGATCCAGCGCAAGCTGTTCCTGCCGGCCGTCGAGGCGCGCATCCAGTACCTGGCGCCCAGCCGCTACGACGACCTGCTCACCATCCGCACTTGGATCGCGGACCTCGGCAAGGCCAGCATCAGCTTCGAGTGCGACGTCGTGGACAAGGACCTGGGCGGCAAGGTCTGCGCGCGCGGCTTCTCGCGCCACGCCGTCGTCAACGACCTGTGGCGCACGACCCGGATCCCGGAGGACCTCCGCGTCCTGCTGGCGCCCTGCGTGGGCCGCGGCCCCGGCCGCTGACCTCGGCCGGCGCGGTTGGCCGTCTCGTCGCTCCGTTGTGGAGAGGACGGACCCTCGCGTCCCGGAGCCGGGAGGAGGACGCATGCTCGAGACCAAGACCAGCCGGGGAGCCGTCCGGGACCCCGCGATGAGCGCGATGGACGCCATCCGCCTGCGCCGCTCGGTGCGCGCCTACGCGCCGCGGCCGGTGGACGAGCCGACGGTGCGAAGGCTCCTGGACGCGGCGGTGCACGCTCCGACCGCGATGCACGAGGAGCCGTGGGCCTTCGCCGTGATCCAGGACCGCGCGGTCCTCAAGCGGCTCTCGGACAAGGCCAAGGAGACTCTGGACGAGGTCGCGCACCGCCTCCGCCCGCACGCGAGCCCGGCCGACCACGTCTTCATCCCGCCGGAGAACGTGTTCTACGACGCGGGGACGCTCATCGTGGTCTACGGCCGGCCGATGGGCCCGTTCGTCGCCGCCGACTGCTGGCTGGCGGCCGAGAACCTGATGCTGGCGGCGCGCGCGATGGGGCTGGGGACCTGCGTGATCGGCCTGGCCGTGCCGGCGCTGAACGCGCCCGAGTGGAAGGCGGAGCTGGGCGTGCCGGCCGAGCTGACGGCGTACGCGCCGATCGTCGTCGGGACGCCGGCCGGCCAGACCCCGCCGGTGGGCCGGCGCGAGCCGGAGGTCCTGGCGTGGCGTCGGGGCGGCTGAGGGCGTCCGCGGCCGTCGAAAAATAAGGGCGCCCGCGCCGGGAACCGGGGCTTGACAAGTCCAGGGTCCGGGGTCACCCTTAGAGGGTCGCCGCACCCCCCGGTATGATCCCGCGCGCGATGCTGTCGCTCCTGTTCGTCCTGGCCCCGCTGCTCTCCGCGGGAGCTCCCGCCGACGCGCAGACGGCCTCCGACGCGTCCTCGGCCGTCCCCGCCGCCGCCCGGCAGATCTCCGTCCTGCGCGACGCCGTCCGTCCCCTGGAGCGCGACTACGCGGCCGCCGTCCGCCGGCCGGTCGCGCCCGCGCTGAAGGAACTCGGCGTCCGCCTGGCCGCCGTCGAGGCCGCGGTCGCGCGCTCCGCCCCCGGGAAGGCCCCCAAGGTCCGCGCCCTCGCCAAGTCCGCCGCGGAGGCGTCCGCCCTGGAAGCCGCGTTCACGGCGCCGGGCGCGCAGGTCCTGCCCGCCGCGTCGGCCGCGCCGCTGGTCAAGCGCGTGCGCGACATCGCCTCCGCCTACGCCGCGCTGTTCCCGGAGACCGCGTGGACCGTGGGCGCGGGCTCGGCGGCGGGCGTCCCGCCGGCCTTGAGGCGCGCGCCGGACGCGCCCCGCTCCCTGGCGGGGGCGAGCCGCGCCGCCGTCGACCCCTCGCGCTATTTCGAGGGCGTCTCGGCCCGCTCCGCGCTGGCCGACCCCCGCGCCGGTCCGGCGATGCTCTCGTCCCACGGTCCGGCGATGCTCGCGTCGCACGGCCCGGCGGCCGTCTCCGCGCGTCCGACGCCGGCGCTGACGAACGCGCGCGCGTCGTTCTCCGCCGGCGGCGTCAGCCGGAACGCGCCCGCGGCCGTGCCCGCGCCTCTGGCCGCCCGCGTGCCGGCGGCGCCGCCGGCGCCGACCGAGGCGACCGCCTGCGCGGCGGCGCTCTCCGAGAACCCGACCTTCGCCAAGATGTGCGCGGACCACCCGACGATCGCGCCGCTGCTCGCGGGCGTCGTCCAGGCCTTCCACGACCAGTTCCTCACCAAGGAGGGCCTGCTCCAGAACCTCCTGTTCATGGTCATCGGCATCGCGCTCGCGGCGATGTCGGGCTTCGGCCTGGTCGCCAAGCTCGTGACCTCGCTGATCTCGTTCGGGCTGATGGGCTGGACGATCTGGGAGCTGCTGAAGCAGGGCGGCCTGGCGGCGCTGACGATCGCGAAGACCGACAAGACCGACGCCCGCCACGCCGGCGCGCTCAAGGAGGTCGGCAACGTCGTCGGCACGGTCCTGATCCTGGCGCTGTTCGCGGCGCTGGGCTACGCGGCGGGCAAATCGAAGCCGGCGGCCGGGGCGATGGAGGTGATGACGAACAAGCTCGGCGAGGCGCTGGGCAACGCGGGGTTCGTGAAGGGCGCCGCTGCCGCCGACGCGGCGCTGCCGGCCGGGGCGCGCGCCGCGCTGGCGCGCCTGTTCCCGAAGACGACGGCGAGCGCGACGACGGTCGCGGTCAAGGAGGTCGCCCCGCCGCCGCCGCCGGGGTCCGTGACGCGCGCCCAGCTGTCCTACTACGCGAAGGGCGGCCAGGGCACGGTGTACCGCGTCGAGGGCGCCCCCGACGTGGTCAAGGTGTACGACCGCCTGGACCACCCCGCCACGCAGGACCACCTGCGCACCCAGAAGGAGATCCACGACGAGCTGGCCGCTGCGGGCCTGCCGGTGAAGACGGTCCCGGTCGACGTGGTCGCCGTCGGCGAAGGCCAGTACGGCCTGCGCATGCCGAAGGTCGAGGGCCGCTCGCTCGAGGCGGAGCTCAGCCTGCTGCGTTCGGAGAACCCGCGCGACCCGCGGATCCCTCAGCTGGAAAGCCAGGCACGCGAGTACTTGGGGCGCGTGGATGCGCTGACCGAGGCGCGCTTCGGCAAGCCGCTGGCCGACCGGCCCACCAACACCTGGAAGGCGCCCGGCGCCGAGGACTTCTCGAATTTCCTGGTCACCCACGACGCCGCCGGCCGCCCGACCCTGATCAACATCGACCCGTTCAACATGGGCCGGTACACGACCGAGATGGCGCGCGGGGGGATCAAGGCCCCGGCGCCCTCGCCCGCGGAGCTGCTGGCGCGGTTCGAAGCCAAGGACCCGGCCCAGGCGCGCGCCGCGCGCGCGGCGCTGGAGACCGACGCGATGACGGGCGTGCCGAACCGCGCCTACGTGGAGCGCGTCGCCCCGGCGAAGATCCGCGCGGTCGCCGCCGAGGGCGGGCGCCCGACCGTCGCGATGCTGGACATGAACAACTTCGGCGCGGTCAACGAGGGGCTGTCCGCGATGCACGGCCCGACCGCCGGCGCGGCCCGCGCCGACGCGGTCCTGGTCAAGGCGTCGGCCCGCCTGAAGGGCCTGGCCGGCCAGTACGGCGTCGAGTTCGGCCGCTTCGGCGGCGAGGAGTTCGTCGTCATCGGAGACCGGGCCTCCGTGCACAAGTTCATGGAGGCTTCGCGCGCGGAGTTCGCGAACGGCCAGGCGCTGCGCGACGCGGGACTGACCGCCGAGGAGCACACGGCGATCCAGCGGGCGGCGGAGAAGAAGGGCCGCGGCGACCAGTCGATCGGCGACTTCACGGCGGGCGTCGCTCCGGCCGCGCCGGCGGGGGAGTTCGCGAACGCCCTGCACGCCGCGGACGAGGCGTTGAACTTCGCCAAGCAGAACGGCGGCCGCGGCCACGCCTTCGAGCCCGGCGCGGCGCCCGGCGCGCCCGCGTTCGGCGCGACCCCGGCGGCGCTGTCCGGGCCGGAACTGCTGGAAGCCCGCGCGCTCAAGTACTCGCGCGACCGACGCGCGACGGTGCGCGATCCGAACGTCGCCGACCGCATGGCCGAGCTCAAGGAGAAGCTCGGACCCGAGGGCTTCGCCGAGTTCTCCCAGGTGGCCTTCCGCGACGGCCTGACCGGCGCGCGGACCAAGGAGTATCTCGCCGCGAAGGCCCCCGAGTGGAAGGCGAAGTACCCCGAGGGCGCGCCGGCTTCGATGGTCTCCGCGCGCGGGCTGAAGATGATCAACGACGCGCTCGGCCACGAGGCGGGGGACGCCTACCTCGCCGCGCTGGGGCGCGTGGTCCGCGAGGCCGCGACGCGCGGCCGTCTCGAGGACCCCGTCCGCTACGCGTCGAAGGACTTCCTGTTCGTCGGCGACGGCTCCGCCGCCGCCGCGGACCAGGCCGCGACCGCGATGGCCGCGCTGATGCGCGGCGAAGGGATCTTGGGCGCCGCGCAGAAGGCGAAGCTCGCCGAATGGGCGCGCGCCAATCACCAGGAAGTTCCCGCCGACCTGGGCACCCTGCGCGCCGTCTCCGCCTCTCCGTCCGACCCGGCCCTGGCCGCGAAGGCGCGGGCCGACGCCAACCCCGTCGCCCCGATCGTGGACGCGTTGGTCCACCTCCTCGAGGAGACGAAGGCCGTCGAGCAGGGCGTCGCGTCGCCGCTGCCGCCGCTGCAGCCCACGATGAAGCCTTCGGACCTGCGCGCGCCGGATCCGGTCGCCGCCGGCGTCCCGGACCGCGGGCCCGCCGCCGGCGGGCTCTCCCGCGCTCCGGCCGAGGAAGGAGCGGCGGTCCCGGAGCCCCGGTACAACTCCCCGAACTCCCGGCACCGCGCGCAGCGGGTGGTCCAGGGCAGCACGCCGAAGTCGGTGAACACCGTCGCGGAGCCGTGGGTCCCGATGGCGGAGCACGCCCGGGCGATGAACATGGGAGAGGGCGTCCATCAGGTCGACGGCAAGACCTACCGCGTCTCCGAGGCCAACACTCCCTCCGGGCGGGTGCTGGTCGTGGCCGAGGACGGCCCGACGCCGCGCGTCTGGCGCTACGGCGTCCACGAGAAGAGCTATCATCCGATCGACGGCCCCGGGATGCACGTCCTCACCCGCGGCGAATACAAGGTCCTCGGCATGTACAACGAGATGGGCATCGAGCGCGCGAACCCGATCCTCGACAAGATGGGCTATTCGAAGGAGGACCGCGCCAAGCCTTTCGCCGTCTGGACCATCCTCCATCCGGGCGCGCAGTGACCTCCGACCCGAGCGCCGCGCCGCGCCGCATGCTCGACGCCGTCGTCCGCGGCGCGCCCGCGGAGGCCGCCGTGCGGGACGCGTTGGCCGCGCTGCTGCGCGTCGAGCCCGCGCGCGTACTCTCGGCCCGCGGTCCGGAGCCCGGACGTCCCGAGGTCGCCTACGACCTGCTCCCGCCGACGGACGGTTTCGGCGCGCAGGTGACCGTCTCCTTCGACCCGTCGCTGCCGTCCGCGCCGCGCGACGACCACGCGTTGGCGGCGGGGCTCGCCCGGCTCCTCGGAGTCGACGCGCTCGTGCTGGCCGACCCCGCGAACCCGGGCGTCGAGCCGTTCGCCGGCGTCGTCCATCGTCCGGACGGCCGGGCGTTCCGCGTCCCGCTGCGGGACCTGCCGTCCGGGCAGGTCGCGGTCGTCGAGGACGAGGACCGCTGGCAGCGCTGGACGCCGAAGGCCTAGAGCTCCCAGGGGTACTGGAAGAAGACGCTGGGCTGGACGCCCTCCTGGCCCGCGGCCAGGTCGAAGCGGTACACCAAGCCCGAGGCGGTGATCACGCGCAGGCCCGCGCCGCCGGCCGAACGCGTCGTCTTCCACAACCCGCCCTCGGCGTCGGCGACGGTCCCGAGCTCGTAGAAGAACGCGACCTGGACCGCGGTGCGGATGTCGCGCATCACGTAGATGTCGAAGGGCTGGAACTCGTCGGTGAGGTTCCAGCGGAGCTCGGTCCCCAGGAAGCGGGCGTGCGCGCCCTTGTAGCGGCCCTCGGGATACGCGCGCAGGCGGCTGAAGCCTCCGAGCATGGTCGCCGTCCCGTGCGCGTTCATCGCCGCCATGTTGGCGATGTAGTCGGAGCACTGCGCGCGCGCCTTCGCGTCGGTCAGCGAGTCGCAGGTGAAGCCTTGGCGCCGCTGCAGCTCGACGGGGTCGGTCACGCCCCGGCGCAGGACGTAGGAGTCCGAGGCGAGCGCGTTGAAGGCCCAGGTGCTCCGCCGGCCCAACGGGACGTACGCGGTCGCGCTCAGGTCCGTGAACACGTATTCGGGGCCGCCGGCCACCGGAGGCGTCCGCCAGGCGTTGGGCTCCAGGCGCAGGCCGCGGCGCGGGTCCTGGTAGTCGTCGGTCAGGTCGAGGCGCACGCCGACGATCTCGGTGTCGGCGCGGTAGCGCGGCGCGCTGCGCGAGGACGCGATCAGGTCGCCGTCGCGGTCGCGCAGCGACTCCAGGCGAGCGGTGCCCGCGTAATAGGCGGCGAACGCCTCGGCCTGGCGGTCGGGGGAGGTCAGCGTCACCCGGGCGCCGCCGAAGAGCGATTCGCCGAACCGCGCGAGGATGTAGTCGTCCTTGGAGGTGTCCATCCCGCGCAGCGCGTAGCTCTGGACCGAGGTGCGGCTCAGGCGCACGACGCCCGCGTCCACGATGAGCCGTCGGCGCACGATCGGCAGGCCGTGGACGGCCAGCACCTCGCCGTCGGCGTCGCCGGTGAAGGCGCTGGCGAGCGCGTCGGCGTCGCCTCCGCCCCATTTGGTGACGGCGCCGAGCACGCCGTAGCCGACGCCGATGCCCGGCAGGCTGTAGGCGTAGGGGAGGATCGCGTAGCCCGGGTCGTTGCGGAACTGCGCGCGACGGCGCTCCGGGGCGAAAGGCAGGACCGCGGCGGCCGCGGCGGCGGCGCCGGCCGACAGCAGGACGACGGCGAAGGCCGCGCGTCTCATGGCTCCAGCGCGTTCAACGGTCCCGCCAGCGCGTCAGCGGCGCAGGCCGAACAGCGCGGCGAGCGCCAGCAGCGCGATCCCCAGGATCTTCTCGTGACGGCACATCCCCGGGACCGCCTTGCAGCTCTCCGACGGACAGATCAGGGCCATGTTCTCCTCCCGGCGCTCAGGGCGCCGCCTCGCTCGGCCAGCCGCGCGAACGCCGATACTCCGCGAAGCGCTTCTCCAGGACGGCGGCGTCCGCCTCGAAGCGGGCCCGCTGCGCCACCTTCCGCCGGCGCGAGTCGTAGGCCAGGAAGCGCAGCATCTCGGAGGCCTCCTTGCGCGCCGCCGCGTCCCAGGCGCCGGAGCCGACCCAGTGCATGCGGTCCACGTAGGGCGTCCACTGCGCCTTCGTGACCAGCCGCGAGTTCACCGTCCGCGCCAGCGTGTGGCAGGCCGCGCAGCGCTCGGCGACGAGGGCGTAGCGGCGCTTCTGCGCGGCCGGGTAGGAGGAGACGTCGATCTCGGCCGGGCCCAGGTCGGCGACGAACAGGAACTCCTTGGCCTGGTCCTGGGGACGCGGGCCGGGGTAAGCCGGCGAGGCGCCCGAAGGCGCGGCGAGGACGGCGAGCGCGGCGGCGAGCGCGAGCGGATCCGGCATGGGACCTCCGGCGTCTTATGAATATTACGCAACGAACGCGCCATCGGGCCGTCTGGACACGGGGGTCTTCTTGTTGCACAATCTGCCTGTGAGCCTCATGAAGAAGCGCATCCTCGTCATCGACGACGAGAAGCCCATCCGGGACGTCCTCGGACGCTTCCTGACGATGCTCGGCTACGCCGTCGACTACGCCGAGGACGGCCTCTCCGGGCTCGAGAAGGTCCGCGCGTCCCGCCCGGACCTGATCGTCGTGGACGTGTACATGCCCGGGATGGACGGCCTGGCCTTCTGCTCGGTGTTGAAGAGCGAGGAGGCCCTGAAGGCCATCCCGGTGCTGTTCCTGACCGGCGAGGGGAAGCTGGGCGTCGCCGACGACGCGTTCCGCGACGGCGCCAACGCCTTCCTGACCAAGCCCGTGGACTTCCCGCGGCTCAAGGACAAGATCGAGACGCTGCTGGGCCTGCGCCGGTAGTCCCCGCGGCCCGGGAAACGAGGAGCGCCGGCGGGCCGAAGCCCGCCGGCGCTCTTTTCGGCGTCCCTCGCTTCAGGCGATGGTGACGCGCTTGTCCAGGTACACGTCCTGGATCGCGTTGAGGATGGCGACGCCGTCCTTCATCGGGCGCTGGAAGGCCTTGCGGCCGGAGATCAGGCCCATGCCGCCGGCGCGCTTGTTGATGACGGCGGTGCGCACGGCCTCGGCGAGGTCGGTCGCGCCCGACGACGCGCCGCCCGAGTTGATCAGGCCCGCGCGGCCCATGTAGCAGTTGGCCACCTGGTAGCGGGTCAGGTCGATCGGGTTGTCGGTCGTCAGCTTCTCGTACACGAGCTTGCTGGTCTTGCCGAAGCCCTTCAGCGCGTTGTAGCCGCCGTTGTTCTCGGGGAGCTTCTGCTTGATGATGTCGGCCTGGATGGT
>JACQBB010000104.1 GCA_016194625.1 Elusimicrobiota bacterium
CTCGGGCCCGCCGACGGCCGCGAGCGCCGCGCGGGCGCCGCGCGCCGCCGCCCAGCCCGCGAGCGTCGTTCCGCCGACGAAGACCAGCGCCAGCACCGTCACGGCCGCGCCCATCCAGCGCGGCGTCTCGGGGGCGGGCTCGGCGGCGCGCAGGTCGCGCGCCAGCCTCGCGAGCAGGACCAGGCCGATCGGGGTCCAGAACATCGCGATCAGCCAGCCGACGTGCGGCAGCCAGCCCGGCGCCGCCGCGATGAGGCCCGCCGCCGCGACGCGCAGCGCGACCGTCGCCAGCCGCGGCCGCACGCGCGCCCAGGACAGCGCGAGCGCCGCGACCCCGCGCGCCTCGCCGTCGGCGACGATCAGCGGGGCCGAGAAGAGGAGCACGGAGAGCAGGAGCCCGGGGAGGATCAGCAGGCACCAGCCGCCGGCCACGGCCAGCACGATCAGCGTGAACGCCCAGCCGAACGCGCCGGTCAGCGCCCAGCCCTCCTTCAGGCAAGCCGCCGCGGACTCGTCGGTCAGCGCCGCGCGCGTCATCGCGGCCTGGCCCCAGGTGCTCAGCCACAGCGCCGCGAGCAGGGCGCCGAGGGCGCCGAGGCCCCACACGGCCCAGGCCGGGCCCACTCCGGCCAGCGACAGGATCAGGGCGGGCAGCAGCGGCAGGAAGGCGCCCGCCAACGTCGCCGCGCCCGTGATCCCGGCGACGCCCAGCAGCACGAGCCAGCGGCGGCGGTAGTCCTCCCAGGACGCCTTCACCCAATCGGAGAACGCGGGCATGGCGGGAGGATAGCATTTGCTAGACTTTCCGGCGTGAAGCGGGTGCTGGTCGTCGACGACGACGAGGACATGCGCGAGCTGATGGTCACCATCCTCGGCGGGACCTACCAGGTCTCGTCGGCCGAGGACGGGCTGGCCGGACTGCTCGCCGCCAAGGCCCAAAAGCCCGACCTCGTCGTGCTCGACCTGCTGATGCCGAAGATGCACGGCTTCGAGGTGTGCATGAACATCCGCGCCGACGACTCGCTCAAGGCCACCAAGGTCCTGATCAGCTCCTCGAAGTCCTACCAGCACGACGTGCGCACCGCGGTCGAGGAGACCGGGGCCGACGCCTACATCGTCAAGCCCTTCGCGGTCGCCGAGTTCAAGAAGAAGGTCGCCGAGCTGCTCGGCGAGAAGGCCTGATGCGCGCGCGCTTCTGGGGCGTGCGCGGCTCCATCCCCGCGCCGGGCCCGAAGACCGCGCGCTACGGCGGCAACACCGCCTGCGTCGAGGTCCGCGCCGGCGGCGAGACCATCGTCATCGACGCCGGCACCGGCATCCGCGAGCTCGGCCTCTCCCTGATGAAGGAGGCCGCCGGCAAGCCGATCGCCGGGACCCTGCTCATCGGCCACACCCACTGGGACCACATCCAGGGCTTCCCGTTCTTCACGCCGGCGTACCTGCCGACGAGCCGCTTCGCGGTCTACGGCGTGCACGGGACCTCGAAGAGCTTCCACGACGTGATGGCCGGGCAGATGCACCCGACCTATTTCCCGGTCCAGATGAAGGACCTGGCGTCGAAGCCCGAGTTCCACGAGCTGCACGAGCCGGTGATGATCGGGCCGGTCAAGGTCTCCTACCACTTCCTCAACCATCCGGGGATCACGATCGGCTTCCGGCTGGAGCACGAGGGCAAGGTGCTGTCCTACATCTCCGACCACGAGCCCTACGGCAAGCTCAACCGGTCCGGCGAGTTCGGCGACAAGGAGGACGCGGCGGTCGCGCGCTTCGTCGAGGGCTCCGACCTGCTCGTCTGCGAGGCGCAGTACACCGCCGACGAGTACAAGCTCAAGCGCGGCTGGGGTCACAGCACCTTCGACGACGTCCTCGACCTGGCGCAGAAGGCCGGCGTGAAGCGCCTGGCCCTGTTCCACCACGACCCCGCGCACGACGACGCGCAGATGGACGCCCATGAGGCCTCCTGCGTCGCGCTGGTGTCGTCCCGCCGCGCCGCGCTCGAGGTCTTCGCCGCGCGCGAAGGCCTGACGGTCGACCTGTAGGCTAGCCGCGCCGCCAGGCCAGCGCCAAGCCCGCCGCCGACAACGCCGCGCAGAAGACCCCGATCCAGAACCAGTACGGGACGTAGGTGAACCGCACCGTCGACTCGCCGCCCGGGACCGGGACCGCGCGGAACGCGTAGTCGGCGCGCCGCACCGCGGCCGGCTCCCCGTTCACCTCCGCGCGCCACCCGGGATACCAGGAGTCGAGCAGGAGCACCCAGCCCGGTCCGTCGGAACGCGCGGAGACGACGACCTCGGCGGAGTCCTCGTACGCGATCCGCGCCGAACCGTGCGCGCCCGCGACGGCGGGCGCCGTGAACCAATCGTCGAGCAGGACCGCCTCCTCGGGGTCGAAGCCCGGCGCGCGCGCCCTCGCCAGCGCCTGCTCCGGCGGCATCGTCTCCGCCCGGGGGACGAACAGCGCGCGGCGGCCGGGACCGGGCGCGCGGAACACCAGCAGGTCGCCGTCGGCCGCGGGCGCCCAGCCCTCCGGGACCGCGCCCGCGGCGCGCCGCGTCGCGGCGACGGCCGACAGCGCCAGCAGGCTCGAGACGGACGGGAGGGACGCCGCGCCCTGATAAAAATCGAAGTCCCCCGCCCGTCCCGTCACCAGTTCCTCGTAGCGGCGCAGTCCCGCGAAATCGCGGCCGCGCGCGTCGCGCAGGCCCAGCGGCATGCCGGTGTCGGGCGCCAGCGCCGCGCCCAGGCCGAACACGCGGCCTTCGCCCTGCAGGGCCGCGAGCGCCTCGGTCGCCGGCGTCGGCGGATACAGCAGCGCGGCGGGCGCGGTCGGGTTCACCCCCAGACCCGCGCGCAAAAGGGCCAGCGCCGCGACCAGCGGCGCCCAGCGGCGGGCGGAGGGCTTGGCGAGCAGCCACAGCGCCGCCGCGGCCTCCACGACGAACGCCGCGGACTGCCCGGCGAAGAAGCCGAGCTCGCCCGGCGTCCACTCCGCGCGCAGGCGCAGCACGGCGAGCGCGGCCGCGGCCAGCGCCGCCGCCGCGACGGCCGCCGCTCCCCTCGTCAGGCGCGGCGGGGCGGCCTCGGCGTCGTCGGCCGCCAGGCCGGCCAGGACCGCGGCGCCGAAGCAGAAGAGCAGGAGCAGCCGCGTCGGGTTCGCCGACGAGAAGCCGGGCAGGACGCGCCACAGCCAGGGCAGCGGCGGGACCCCGAACGCGGCGGCCAGGCCGAACAGCGCCAGGCCCGCGTGGAAGCGGACCTCGGCGTCGCCGCGGCGCCGGACGGCGGCCAGCGCGGCCAGCGCCAGCGCCGGCAGGCCGAGCCAGCCCGCGCGCTCCAGGAAGTTCGCCGACGGGCCCAGCCCGAAGGCCGCCTGCAGGGCCTCCGCGCCGTGGCTCGGCGAGCCGGAGGCCAGCGGCATCAGCAGGTGGACGAGCGCCGCCGGCGGCAGGCGCGTCGCCCAGCGCCCCAGCTCCGCCGACGCCGCGCCGGTCGAGCTCCACGACAGGTACTCGAGCCACGGCAGCAGGGCCGGCGCGGCCAGCGCGAGCGCGGCCAGCAGCGCCAGGCCCGCCGCGGCCAGGAAGCCGCGGCGCTCGGCGGCCGGCCGGCGGGAGGCCTGGAAGACCGCGTACGCGGCGGCGGCGGCGAGCGCGTGCAGCGCCGTCGGCGGATGACCGCCCAGCAGGAGCACGGCGGCGGCGACGGCCGCGGCGGCCCACGCGCGCGGCGACGGGCGGACGCCCGCCTCGCCGACGGCCCAGAACAGCGCCGGGAGCAGGCACGCGGCGTTCGTGTGCGGGTGGCCGAGCCAGGCGACCATGAAGCCGCACAGGGCGAAGGCCGTCCCCGCCAGCGCCGCGCCGCGCCGGCCCGCGCCGAGACGCCGGGCGTGCAGCGCGGTGAAGACGCCGGCGCAGGCCAGCTTCAGGAACGCGGCGGCCACGCTCCACGCCGCCGGAGTCAGGAGCAGCAGGAGCGGGGTCGTCGGGAAGAACACGGCGGCCTGAGGGTTGGCGGCGAAGGGCACGCCGCACATGATCAGCGGGTTCCAGAACGGGAAGCGCCCGGCGAAGACCTCGGAGCGGAAGTAGAGGCGCCACGGCCAGAAGTCGAGGAGCTGGTC
>JACQBB010000099.1 GCA_016194625.1 Elusimicrobiota bacterium
CCCGGTTATCCGTTGGGATGGATTGGGATGCGGCAGCCAAGATCATTGACGCCGACGCGGATTGGAGCGCCATATTATCGCGCGGTGATTCGCCGCGATGCGGATTTGTGACGAGACGATCGGGGAAGTTGAAGCTGGTCGAGAACCGGGGCACTTCACTGGGCCCGTCCATCGACAATCCATTGCGCGACCTTCAGGATGAGCTCATGCGGTCTCATGTCCTCGCATGCCCGAGCCTTGCCGTCGAGTTCGACACCTTCTCGATGGGGCACGCGTTCCTGACCATCGAATTGGCGCCGGATGGGCGCATCAAGAGCGTCCTTCCACCGGTCATTCACGACTGATGCCTGGGACGCTCTTGATAATCAGTGTCACCGGTGATAGTCGCCGCAGCGAGTGACACTTGCGTCACGCGAGGTGACCCTGGAGTCACCTTCGTCGCGGCTTACTTCGCGGAGAGCGCTTTCCGGAACGCGCGGGCGCCGGCCTCGGCGCCGCCGGGGTGCATCAGCAGGGAGCCGCCGACCAGCCACACCGAGTCCGCGCCGAAGTCGGCGCGCATCTCCGCGGCGTTGTCGAGGCGCATGCCGCCGCCGGGCGCGGGCCAGCAGGGCGCGAGGTTTCCGAGCGCGTCCCGCGAGCGCGACGCGATCGCGCGGCACTCCTCGCGGGTGAAGCCGAAGCGGCCGCCCGCGTTGGGGAAGACGGTGATGTCGGCGCCGAGCAGGCGCTGGAGCGTGCCCAGGTAGAACGAGGTCTCGATGCCGTGCGCGCGGTCGGCGTAGAACGCGCCGGAGAACGCCGGATGCGCCATGTACACCGCGGGGTGCTTGGCGGCCAGGCGGCGGACCTCGTCGAGGCCGAGGATGGCGGGACAGACCAGCACGCCGCGCAGGCCGAGCTTCAGCGCGAACTTGAGCCGCGCCTCCAGCTCCTGCTGGGGGCCGGCCAGGTGCGGCAGGTACAGGCACAGGCGCTTGGCCTTGTCGTTCTCGGCGGCGACGGCCTCGGCGATCGCGGTCACGCGCGCCTTGAACGCGGGGAAGTCGGCGTCGACGATGTTCTGGTCGTCCTTGCAGATGTCGCCGCCGCCGCGCGCGAAGGCCGCCGCGGTCGCGGCCAGCTCCGCGTCGGTCGATCCGCCGGGCTTCAGCGCGGTCGCGAGCAGGGGGCGCCCCTCGACGCCGAGCAGCCTGCGCAGCCCGGGCACGCCGTAGCTCGGGCCCGGGAACGCGGCCAGGAACGACTCGGGCCAGCGCACATCCACCAGCCGCACGCCCGGCCAGATGGACGCGTTGCCGAAGACGAGGTTGAGGAAGGTCCCGATCCGGCCGGAGGCGAGCGCCGCCGGGAAGTCCACCTCGATGCGGAACCGTCCGTCGCCCGCCGGCGTCGCCGGGCCGACCTTGCCGACGATTCCGTCGCGGATGGAGTCCTTCAGCGGGAAATCGAAGGGGACCTCGACGGTCTCCTCGAAGGCGATCGCGCGCGCGGCC
The DNA here is from genome assembly GCA_016194625.1 of Elusimicrobiota bacterium. The sequence goes on from JACQBB010000099.1 coordinate 1,497, forward strand.
TTCTCGGCCTCGGCCGCGGGGCCCGGGACCTCGTAGACGGCGACGAGGCGCTCGCTCACTTCGCGGGGACGACCGCGACGCGGCGGTCGCGCTTGCCGACGAACACGCGCAGGCGCGCGGCCTCGGCGCCGGCGCGGCGCACGGACGCCTCGACCTCCCAGGCGTGCTCGTGCTCGAAGAAGCGGGTCAGGCGGACCTCGTCGGCGTCCGCGGGGGAGGCGGCGGCGACCAGCGGGGCGTTCGCCTCCAGCGCGCGCGCGAAGGCCGCGCGGTAGTACACCGGCACGCCCAGGCCCGGCCCCGCGGGGTAGGACAGCGGCGGCAGGCCGGCGGCCTGAGGCGCGGCCGGGACCGCGAGCGCGCGGAACGGGGCGACCGCGGCGGGCGCCAGCGGGGGGAGGACGGCGACCGACGGCCGCAGGGCGGGCACGGCGAGCGACAAGGCGAGGGCGGCGGACTTCATCGAGGATATTCTATCACGGTGCCGCGGCCGCGCCCGTCAGTGCGTCTCGATGCGCAGCACCTCGAGCTCGACGCGGATGTCGGCGGCGAGGACCTCGGCGGGGTGGCGGCGGGCGAACTCGGCGGCGGCGGCGCGCGGGTCCGAGACACCGGTCACGTCCAGGCGCGCCCAGACGCCGCGCATCCGCGGGTTGAGGATGAATATCGTCTTCACGCCGGGCGGGAGGGCAGAGAGGAGCGTCTCGGCCGCCGGACGGTACAGCGCGGGCTCGAACCGGACGCCGACGCGGGGCGAGTTTCCGTACTCGAAGACCTCGGAGACGCCGGGACGGGCGCGCAGGGCGTTCATCGCCTTCGACTTCGCGATGCGCGCGCGGATCGACGCGAGGAGACCGTCGGGTTCCCCAGGGAACTCGAGCTCCACGGAGCCCACCGCCTCGTTGTCCTGGTAAGAGAGCAGCTTGTAGCCGGCCCCGGAGACGAATGCCTCGACCTTCTTGCGCGTCGCGGCTGGAACTGCGCCCTGGAACGGCGCCATGCGCAGTTCTACGGACATGAACGGTTTCGAGACGCCGTTCTGGGCCGAAGCGGCGGCGGCGGCGAGCAGCGCCGCGGCGGCCGCCGCGAGGGGGCGGGTCATGCCTTCATTCTACCGTGAGGGCGCGGCGGAGACCAGGGTCTTTCGGCCCGCATCAGCGCACGGCGTCGAACAGTATCTTCGCGAACAGGCCCGCGCAGACCAGGACGACGACCGGCCGGATCGCCTCGGCGCCGCGGCGCACCCCCAGGTGCGAGCCGATCCAGTTCCCGGCGACGCTGAGCGCCGCCATCGGCAGGCCGACGCTCCAGCTCACGCGGCCGGCGAGCACGAACGCGGCCAGCGCCGAGACGTTGGAGAGCAGGTTCAGCGCCTTCGCGCGCGCGGTCGCGCCCAGCAGGTCGTGATGGCCGACGCGGACCAGGCCGAGCGCGTAGAAGGTCCCGGCGCCGGGGCCGAAGAAGCCGTCGAACGCGCCGACCGGCCCGGCGACGAGGAGGCCGCGGCGGCGGCGCTCGGCGGCGCTGAGGCGGTGGCTGTGGTCGTCGACGCCGAAGTCCTTGCGCGACCAGACCAGGAAGGCCACGATCGGGAGGACGCACAGCAGCAGCGGGCGCAGCCAGGACGGGTCGACGAGCACCGCGGCCTTCGCGCCCAGCCACGAGCCGGCCGCGGCCGCGGCCAGCACCGGCAGGAACTCGCGGACGGAGAAGCGCAGCGCGCGGTGGTAGCGCACCGTCGCCACCACCGTGCCCAGGCAGGACGCGAGCTTGTTCGTGCCCAGCACCAGCGCCGGGGGCAGGCCGACCGCGAGGTACGCGGGCAGAGTGAGCAGTCCGCCGCCGCCGGCCAGCGCGTCCACGACGCCCGCGAGGAACACGCAGGCGCCGAGGGCGGCGAACGCGGCGGGGGACAGGCCGTGGGGCATCCCGGCCATGGTACCGATTTGGTAGCCTACCCGTCGATGGACCTCGTCCCCCGCCGCCTCCGCGGCAAGCTCGCCCTCCTCCCGACCTTCGCCTCCGCGATGGCGTTCTATTTCGTCGTCTCGCTGGTGCCGGTGTTCATCGTCGTCTCGAAGGCGGTCGCGTGGATGTTCTCGGCGAACCTGACGCCGGAGCTGGCCGGGTTCCTGCGCGACGTCCTGCCCCCGGAGAGCCGCCTGCGTCCCGAGGCGATCAGCGCCGCGGTGCAGGGCGGGCGCGGCTTCGGCGCGGTGAGCACCTTCGTCGCGGTGTGGACCGCGGCCAACGGCCTCAACGAGATGGCCCGCGCCGTCCATTACGTGTTCTCCGACGAGAACCGTCCCCATCCCGGCGGCTGGACGCGGCGCGTGAAGTCGTTCGGGCTCTTGTTCGTGTGGACGCTGGCGATCGTCGCCGCGGCCGTGTTCCTGGTGCTGATCCCGGCCGCGGTGGGCGCGGTCTCCAGGATGGGCGGCGGCTACGCGTTCCGCGGCGTGCTCGGCGCCTTCGTCCGCTACCCGGCCGCGCTGGTCCTGATGTTCGCGGCGTTCACGCTCACTTACGCGTTCATCCCCGACCCGCCGCACCGCCCGCGCTGGGGCGCGGCGGCGCAGGGCGGCGCCGTGGCGGCCGCGTGCTGGCTGGCGACCTGCTGGACCTTCGCGTACCTGCTGCCGCGCGTGTGGGGCGTGAGCCTGTTCCGCGGCGTGCTGAGCTCCGCGCTGGCGACGCTGGTGTGGGCCTACTGCGGCTGCTGGGGCGTGCTGTGCGGCGCCTGCTGGGCCGCGGCGGCCGAGTAGAGCCCGGCGGCCCAGACCGCCGCGGAGGCCGCGAGCCCCGGGAACGGCGGCTCGATGCCGAACGGGGCGACGCCCGCGCGCCGCGCCGCCGCCACCCAAGCCAGCGACGAGAAGAACCCCGCGAGACCCGCCGCGGTCGCCCAGCCCCCGCTCACTCGCGCGCGCGGGAAGTACACGCCCAGCATCGGCAGCAGCAAGCCCGGGATGACGGCCGAGCCCACCGAGTACCACAACTCGATCACCGACGGGACCAGCTTGGCCAGGCCCAGCGAGAGCGCCGCCGACAGCACCAGGCCCAGCCGCAATCGAGCGCGCGGCTCGCCGCCGGGGAACAGGCGGTCGCCGAAGTCGCGGCCCAGGGTGACGGCGGCGAGCAATGAACGCGACTGCAGCGCCGCGAAGATGGACGCGGCCATCCCCGCGAAGAACAGGCCGCGCGCGAACACCGGCATGGCCAGGTCGGCGAGGCGCGGATAGGCCAGAGTGGCCGGCGACAGGTCCGGCAGCGCCGCGCGCGCGTACAGCCCGGCCGCGGTGGTCATCGCGTCGAACACGAACCAGAACAGGATGGAGACCAGGATGCCGTTGCGCGCCGCGCGCGGCGACTCGGCCGCCGCGCAGCGCTGATGGAACGCCGGGTCCACGATGGTCCACACGGCGATGAGCCACCAGCCCGCGATGCGCCACGGGCTCAGGCCTCCCGTGAAGCTCAAGTGTCCCGCCGGGAGCTTGGCCGCCATCGCCGCCGGCCCGCCCACCGCGCGCACCGCGTAGGGCAGGACCAGCGCGAAGCCCGCGAACATCACCACGATCTGCAGACGGTTGGCCGCCACGTCCCCGCGCAGGCCGCCGCGCCACAGCAGGGCCGTCGCCGCCGCGGCCGAGGCCAGCGCCGCGGCCCACAGCCCCGCGCCGCTCATGTGCGACAGCAGGGTGCCCGCCATCAGCACCTCGTCGGCCGGCGCCGCCAGCAGGAACACCAGCGCCGCGCCGAACAGGGCCGCGCGCCGGCCGTACGCGCCCTCCAGGTGGTCGGCGATGGTCAGCCCCGGCTCCAGCCGCACCCGCTCCGCGATCCACAGCGCGTAGACGGCCGCGAACACGTAATAGGGGAGAGCCTGAGTCGTCCAGTTGGACAGGCCGGAGGTCCAGGTGAACTCGCCCACGCCCAGCACGCCGCCGTAGAAGGTCGGCACGAGGGTCGCGACGAACTGCGGCAAGGTCAGCGCGCGCGAGGCGAGCACGTAATCCTCGACCTCGTCCTCGTGCCGCGCGAGCGCGCCCAGCGCCACGGCGGCCGTCAGGAACGCGGCGACGAGGGCGAGGTCGAGCATGAGCGGCTATTCTAGCACTCGGCGCGGAGGCCGCCGCGATGCTACACTCCCGGCGTGGGCCGTCCGGCCCGGGAGGCTTCATGCGACACGCGTCACGACTGGCCGCCGCGGCGGCGATCCTCATCCTGGCGGCGGCGCCGGCGAGGGCGCAAGAGGGCGAGGGCGAGGACGAGTCCGCGGCCGGGACGAAGCCCGCGGTGTACCTGCGCTCGCCGGACGAGAGGCTCGAGCGTTTGGAGTCCCTGCTGAGGCTGGGGCCCGCGCGCCGCGCGAAGGCGCTGCGCATCCTGCGCCAGGTGGACGCCGAGGTCCGCAGGGCCGTCGCCCGCGGCAACGCGCGCTTGCGCGCGCTCCTCACCGAGTCGGAGACGGCCGCGTTCGACGACCTGCGCGACGACACCGAGGGCGCGCCGTCCTCTCTGCCGGCGACGAAGCTGTCGCCGATGCGCTCCTCGGAGCAGGAGGGCCGGCGCGGCGGTCAGGGCGGCCAAGGCGGCGGGATGGGCGGCCAGGGCCAGGGCGGCCAAGGCGGGATGGGCGGCCAGGGGCAAGGCGGTCAGGGCGTCCGCGGGCGGCGCGGGCCGATGGGCGGGGGACCGCCGCGCTGAGCGCGGGCCTCAGCGCAGGCTCTTCACGATGTCGGCGACCAGCTCGCGCGAGAGGTCGCCCATCAGCATGAAGTTGCGCTTGCCCGAGCCCCAGCGGGTGATCTTGCCGGCGGTGGAGGCGCGCAGCGGGCCCGGCAGGTGGACGTCGCCGGTGCGCAGCGTCCCGCCCTTGGGCAGGCGCACCGGGCGGTCCGTCAGGAAGATCGACACGACCGTCAGGCCGTCGGTGTAGCGCGCGTGGCGGACCTGGCTGTTGCGCACGGGGAACACGTCGGCGCTCTCGAAGGCGAACCCGCCCGGCAGCGTCGCGGGGAGCTGGGCGGCGTCGCCGGTGGCCTTGTTCAGCTGGTCGAGGGTCATGAAGTCGGGCGCCAGGCCGCGCGCGTCGATGACGCCGGACGTCGAGGAGTCGAAATCGAACAGCGACTGGGCCGGCGCCTTGCGCGGCTCGAAGGCGGTGAACTGCGCCTGGCTGGCGAACGGACGGCGCGGCAGGAAGCGCTTCGTGCGCAGCGCGACCTTGGTCTCGCGGTCCAGCCACAGCGTCTGCCACGGCTTGCCTTCCGCCTTGGGCTTCAGCGTCAGGCGCCAGGTCGGGCGGCCGGCGATCATCTCTCCGGTGCTGCTCGAGAGTTCGTAGTTCTCGAGGAGCAGGGCCTTCTCGGCTTCGGCGGGCAGGACTTTCTCGTAGGAGCGCACCGCGTCGCCGCGGACGGTCTTGCCGGCGCGCACGAAACGGACCTCCTCCACGTCCCCGTCGCTGACCGAGACGCGCGTGACCACGCCGTCCGGAGCCAGGAACTCGCGGCGGATCATGTCCGGCGGGAGCACGAACACGCGCATCTCCTCGGCGCGCGTCTGCTTGCCGAACCATTGGGTGACCATCACGCGCCCCTGGTAGGGGATCGCGGGCGCCGCGAGGACGGAGTCGAGGAGAGCGTCGGGCGCGGGGGCGTCGGCCGCGGACGCCGCGCCGGCCGCGGCGAGGAGCGCCGCCGCCAGCAGGCTACTGCAGCTCGGCATCCGTCGTGTCCGTGTACATCGAGCCCAGCTGGTCGGAGTAGGCCGACGCGACGAGGTTCTCCTCGGGCACCAGCGCCTCGGCGCTGTAGCGCGCGTGCGCGGTGAGCAGCGGCTCGAGCGGGAGCTCGTCGGCGGTGCGCGCGGCGCGCATCCACATCCCGACGGCGAGGACGGCCGCGGCGGTCGCGCCCGCGGGGATCCAGAGCGCGGGCTTGGCGGCGGTCTTCCACCATGGCGTCCCGGCGACGAAGCGGCGCTCCAGCGACAGCGCGATGTCGGCCGGCAGGGTCCGGCGCGGGGCGGTGGACAGGACCAGCTTGAAGTGACGCAGGGACTCGAGCTCGCGGCGGCAGGCGGCGCAGGAGACCAGGTGGGCGTCGACGCGGGCGCGGTCCTCGACGGCGAGCGCGCCGTCCAGGAACGCCGAGATCTCGGCTCCTTCGATGTGGTTCTTCATGACACCTTGCCTCCCGTCTTCTCCAGCTCCTCGTACGCCTTGCGCAGCAGCGTCCGGCCCTGGTGGATCCGCGACCGGACCGTCCCGACCGGGACCGCCATGACCTGGGCGATCTCCTCGTACGACAGGCCCTCGATGTCGCACAGCGCCACCGCGGACCGGTACGTCACCGGCAGGCGCGCGAGCGCCCTCTGCAGGATCTCCACGCTCTCGCGCACGACCAACTCGTCGGCCGGGGCCGGTTCGTCCCCCGGAAGGAGGTCGGCCCAGCCCGCGTCCTCCACCGGCGCCGGCGCGTCGAGCGAGACGGTGCGGGTGTGCGAGTGGCGCCGCACCGAGTCGAGGAACACGTTGTTCAGGATGCGCAGCAGCCAGGAGTCGAACGGCCGCGTCGGGTCGTACGAATCCGCGTGTTCCAAGGCCCGCGAGAACGCTTCCTGCACGAGATCCCTCGCATCCGGCTCGTTGCCGGCCAAGCGATAGGCGAAGTTGTACGCCTTGTCGCCCGCCCGCGCGATCATGTCGGAGAACGTTTGAGCGTCCATCTTCTCCATATATATTACGGGCGAGGGGGGGCTAAGTTCGGGCCTCAGCGGGCCTTCGGGTCGGGGGACAGGCGGCGGCGGGCGCGGGCGCGGCGGTGGGCCAGCGCGACCAGCGTCTCGACCAGGCGCTTCGTCGGCACGCCGGACTCGCGCCACAGGCGCGGGTACATGCTGATCGGCGGGAAGCCGGGCAGGGTGTTCGGCTCGTTCAAG
>JACQBB010000144.1 GCA_016194625.1 Elusimicrobiota bacterium
GATCGTCCCCCCCGTGAGCACGCCGTCCACGTCCGTCAGGACGAGGCGGATCTTCCTGAGCCGCGCCTTGCGCGCCGCCGCCGAGAGCCTCACCGCGCCGCCGCCGTCGCGTCGCCCAGCGCGTTGGCCAGCGCGCGCAGGCCCTCGACCGGCGAGTCGCCCAGTTCCAGACGCAGCACGCGCCGCCCGGCGGCCAGCGTCGCGGCCGCGTCGCCGCGCGCCTGCGCGCGGCACAGCGTGGTGAAGGTGAACGGCTTGCCCGGGACCGGCAGCCGGTCCGTCCCCGCGTCGGAGAGGATCAGGAACACGCCGCCTTTGCCGCCGCCCTTGTACAGCTGGCCGGTCGAGTGCAGGTAGCGCGGACCCCACGACACGGTCACCGGGGCCGTCGTGCGCGCGCGCGCCAGGCGGCGGACGTCGTCGAGCGCGCGGCGGCTGTCGTCGGTCTCCGCCAGATAGGCGAGCACGCACACGTAGTCGCCCGGCGCGACGCGCTCCAGGTGCGCGTCGAGCACCTCGCGCAGCGGCCGGTCCTGGCCGCCGTCGGCCTTCAGCGCGGTCTTGAGCCCGGCGTCGGCGAAGGCCGACAGCCCGCCGGCGCGGAAGTCGGCCTTCTCGGCGGGCAGGCGCCCGCCGTCCAAGCCGGCGAGCAGCTCCTTGGTCTTGTCCTTCGCGGACTGCACGTCGGGCTGGTCGAACGGGTCCACGCCGAGGAAGAAGCCGGCGGCCGCGGTCGCGACCTCCCAGACGAAGAACTGCGCGCCCAGGTCCAGCTCGTCGGCCAGCTCCAGGCGGACGACGGGATGCCCGGCGGCCTCGAGCGCGGCGAGCTTCTTGTCGGCGTCCGGGTCCGCGCGGCCCTTGAGCGACAGGCGCACGAACAGGCGGTCGCGGCCGTACGCCGACGGCGCGCCCAGCGGCTCGCCGACGACGCTCGATCCACAGGCCGAACGCCTCCAGGCGCGGGTCGAGGACCAGCGTGAGCTTGTCGCGGCCGTCGCGCGCGTGCGCGCCCAGCGCGGCGCCCAGGCGCAGGCCCGGGTTTTCGCGCGTCGGCGCCGCGGGCGAGCAGGCCTTCGCGGCGGCGCGCGCCCGCTCGAGAAGGCCGGCCGCGTCGGCGCCGCCCAGCGCGGCGGGCACCAGCCCGAACAGCGTCAGCGCCGAGAAGCGTCCGCCGACGTCGCTGGGGTTCAGGAAGGTCTTGCGGAAGCCGCGCTCGCGCGAGAGCTTCTCCAAAAACGTCCCCGGGTCGGTGATCGCGGCGAAGCGGCGCCCGGCCTTCGCGCCGGCGCGTTTCTGGGCCCCCGCCCAGAAGTGGTCGAACAGGCAGTTCGGCTCGATCGTCGAGCCCGACTTGCTGGCGAACAGGAACAAGGTCTTGTCGAGGTCCAGCTCGCGCTCGAGCGCCGTCACCGCGTCGGGGTGCGTGGAGTCGAGCACGTGCAGGCGCGGCCGGCCCGGGGCCAGCGGCAGCACGCGGCGCAGCGTCTCCACGCACAGGCTGGAGCCGCCCATGCCGAGGACCACCACGTGGGCGAGGCCCTCGGCGGCGACCTCGTCGACGAACGCGCGCACCTGGCCCATGCCGAGCGCCGAGGTCTCCGGCGCGGTCAGCCAGCCGAGCGAGTGCTTGATGATCTTCTGGTGTCCGGCGTCGTCCTTCCAGAGGGCGGCGTCCTTGGCCCACAGCCGCTCGGCGAAGCGCTTGTGCTCGAGCTCGGCGAGGCCCTTGTCCGTCGCGGCGTTCTCGGCTTCCAGGAGCGCGCGCTTGGCGGCGAGCTTGCCCATCAGCGTCTCGAAGGACTTCTCGAAGGACTTGAGGCCCTCGTCCTCCAGCTTCGCCATCACTCCCGCGAGGTCCACGCCGTGCTTGGGCAGGGCGTCCCACTGAGCGCGCGCCTCGTCCAGACGGTCCTCCAGGCTGAAGCGGCCGGCGCCGTGGTCGCGGTACGCGTCCACCGTCGCGGGCGGCATCGTGTTGACGGTGTCCAGGCCGATCAACTCCTCGACGTACAGCACGTCCTTGTAGTTCGGGTTCTTGGTGCCGGTGGACGCCCACAGCAGGCGCTGCGGGCGCGCGCCCTTGGCGGCGAGCGCGGTCCAGCGCTTGGAGCCGAACACGGCCTTGCCGTGCTGGTAGGCGAGCTTGGCGTTGGCGATCGCGGCCTTGCCCAGCAGCTCCTTGGCCGCGGCCTCGGGGCGCTTCTCCAGCACCGCGTCGATCGCGGTGTCCACGCGGCTGACGAAGAAGCTCGCGACGGACGCGACGCGCGAGAGGTCCTTGCCCGCGGCGGCGCGGCGCTCCAGGCCCTTCAGGTACGCCTCGGCGACCGCGGCGTAGCGGTCCTGCGCGAACAGCAGGGTCACGTTGATCGAGAGGCCGGCGGCGGTCAGGTCCTCGAACGCCTTCAGGCCCTCGACGGTGCCGGGGACCTTGACCATCAGGTTCGGACGCGCGACGAGCGCCCACAGGCGCTCGGCCTCGGCGACGGTGCCCTTGGGGTCGCGCGCCAGCGACGGCGCGACTTCCAGCGAGACGAACCCATCGCCCCCCTTCGACTCGTCGTACAGCGCGCGGAACGCGTCGCACGCGGCCTGGATGTCCTCGACGGCCAGCTTCTCGAACAGCTCGGCCGGCGCCTGGCCGGGCTTGGCGTGGCGGCGGATCGCGTCGTCGTAGTCGGACGAGCTCCCGATGGCCTTCTCGAAGATGGTCGGGTTGGAGGTGACGCCGCGCACGCCGTCGTCCTCGATCAGTCGCTTGAGCTGGCCCGAGGAGATCAGCGAGCGGCTCACGTAGTCGTACCACACGGAGACGCCGAAGCGGTGCAGGTCGCGCAGGGGGTTCTTGTGGGTCATGGGGTCCGCCTCCTCACTTCGAATACGCCCGCTCGATGGCGCCCACCTTGTCCTTGCGGCGCTGGTGGCGGTCGAGCCCGGAGAACTTCGCGTTCAGGAAGGCCTTGAGCACCTCGTAGGCGAGTTCCTGGCCGATGATGCGGCCGCC
>JACQBB010000145.1 GCA_016194625.1 Elusimicrobiota bacterium
AAGGGCAAGAGCCCGTTCCAGGCCGTCGAGGTCGTGCAGACCAAGGGCCACGGCAAGCGCCTGCTCATCGACGGGATGACGATGGTCTCGGAGCGCGACGTGTTCGTGTACCACGAGATGATCGCGCACGTCCCCCTCTTCGTCCACCCGAAGCCGCGGCGCGTCCTGGTCATCGGCGGCGGCGACGGCGGCACCGTGCGCGAGGTCCTGCGCCACAAGAGCGTCCAGTCCTGCACGCTCGTCGAGATCGACGGGCTGGTGGTGGAGGCGTCGCGCCGCTTCATCCCGCTGACGGCCGGCAAGCTCTCCGACCGCCGCGCGCGCGTGCGCATCGAGGACGGCGTGAAGTTCGTCCGCGAGACGGACGAGCGCTTCGACGTGGTCATCGTGGACTCGACCGAGCCGTTCGGCCCGGCCAAGGAGCTGTTCGGCACCGCGTTCTACAAGGACGTGCGCCGCGTGCTCACCGACGACGGCATCGTCGTCAGCCAGGCGGGCTCGCCGTTCTACGAGATCGGCACGATCAAGAACCTGGACCGCATCCTGAAGCCCGTGTTCCCCGTCGTGGACGCCTACCTGTTCAACAACCTGACCTATCCCGGCGGCCTGTGGGCGTTCACCTACGCGTCGAAGGGCCTGCGCCCGGTGAAGGACTTCCGCCCGGCCCGCGTCGCCGCGGCCAAGCTGCCGCTGAAGTGGTACAACGCGGCCGTCCACGCGGGCGCGTTCGCGCTGCCCGAGTTCCTCCGCAAGGCCTTGAGACGGTGAAGCGGGCGCTCGCCGCGTCGGCCCTGCTCTTCACGGCGAGCGTCTCGGCGGCGGTCGAGGGAGGATCGGCGCCCCGCGACGTCTTCCCGGCCCTGGTGATCCCCGCCGCCACGTCCCGCGCCCTCCTGCCCGACCGCCGGCTCATCGCCGGATTCACGAAGGACTACCGCGTCGTCGTGTGGGACGCGATGACCGGGAGCCAGATGTTCTCGGTGAAGGGCGGGCGCGGGTTCGTCTCGCCGCGATCGGACGTCGTCATTCTGGGCCCTGAGGTCTGGAGCCTTGCCGGCGCGGGAAGACTTTTCACCGTGTTCGCGGGACGCAAGGAGCCGGAGGCGAGCGGCTTCTCGAAGGACGGCGCGCGGCTCGCCGTCGTCAACGGGGAGGCCGAAGTCTGGGACCTGAAAGCGCGGCGCCTGTCGGCGCGCTTCGCGACGCCGGGCGGGAGACCCTCGTTCCTGGCCTTCTCGGACGACGACGCGTTTCTGGCCGTCGGGCGCGACCACCGGATGGAGATCTACTCCATCGCGACGGGCGAGCTGTCCAAGGTCGAGGTCTTGGCGGCCGTCTGGCCTTACGAGGAGACGCACGGTCACGGTTTCTACACCGTGGTCGGGAAGCGCGGCGAGACGTTCCGCGTGTCCTCGCGCGCGGACATCATCGATTCCTCATCCTCCGGGTCGATCCTGGGCGCCGCCGAATGGCAGCGCGACTGGCTCGCCGGACTCGCGAGTCAAACGCGTCCGTTCGCCGTCTCGCCCCGGAGCCGCGAGGCGGCGCGCGCCGTCGGAGACCGCGTCGACATCGAGGTCGTGGACGGACGAGAGGTCAAAGCGACGCTGCGGGGTCATTCCGGCAAGGTCACCCGCGTCGCGTTCTCCCCGGACCGCTGGACGCTGGCCTCCGCGGACGAGAACGGGGAGGTGCGCACGTGGGACGAACTGTCCGGCGAGCTCCTCACCGTGTGCCGAGGCCTGTCGGGGTCGGTGCATTCGCTCGCCTACTCGCCGGACGCCCAATTCCTCCTCGCGGCGAGCTCGACGAGCATCGCCGTTTTCCCGGTCGCGCCGTAGGCGCACGGCCCTACTGGTTGGTGTCGAAGCGGCCGTTCAGGTAGACGCTCTGGTTGACCCAGGCGAACCCGCCGGACACGAACTGGTTGATGAAGGCGTTGCCGGACAGCGAGGCGGTGCCGACGTACTTGCCCGCGCGGTACAGCGAGCCGGTGCCGCTGAGCATCGCGCTGCCGTTGGCGAAGCCGGACCCGTTCTGACAGGAGCCGGACAGGAACACCGTGCCGGAGACGGGGACCGTGCCGGAGGCGCCGTCGTTGGTGGTGACGTTCGCGTCGCCGCGGAGGTTCACCCAGCCGCTCATCCAGCCGGAGCCGTTGGGCCCGCCCGAGCAGTTCATGAAGCCGTTTCCGGAGACGTAGACGTAGCCGGACAGCGAGCCGGAGGTCGGCCCGGTCACCGTCAGCGCCGGGAGGACGCGCACGGCGCGCGGCGTCTCGACCTTGGGAAGCGCCTTCACCGACGCGGGCGCGCCGAGCGCGGCGGCGATCGAAGCGGCGGACTCGAGCGGCGTCGCGGCGGACGCCGTCGAGGCGAGCAGGACGAGCGACACGGCCAGGAGCTTGGTCATGGCGCGATTCTACCCGAAAGTCCCGGTTCGCGTCTAGGACTTCAGGGCCAGTCGGCGGGGACCGCGAGGCGGCCGCGCAGGTCCGCGCGCATCGCGTCGAAGCAGGCGCGCACGGACGCGGGGGCCATGGCCGGGACTTGGAAGAACTCCCGCTGGCGCTCCCAGCCTTTGCGCGCCTCGCCGCGGGCGGCGTAGTCGTAGTACATCGACAGCGTCAGGCCCAGGTACTCGCCGGCGTTCTTCTGCAGATCGCCCTTCAGGCGGCCGAGGGCGGCCTCCTTGCGCGCGATCTCGGCGGCGTAGAACGCGGGATGGGCGCTCGACGCGTCCTTGAACCCCCCTTTCTTGAACGCGTACAGGCGCGAGCGGAACGCCGTCCGAGAGATCGTGCCGAAGTCCTCGCAGCCGACGGACAGGAAGCGCCCCAGCGGCAGGTCGCGGGCGAGCACCAGCGCCTCGTCGCCGTCGCGGACGACGCGCCCTTCCGGGAACTCCGCGACGCGGCGGAACTTGAACCTCTTGTAAGCGACGAAGTCGAGGAAGGAGGCGTTCAACGCGCGGATGGTGGAGCGGTAGGCGAACACGCGCGAGCCGTCGCGGAACAGGTCGCGGAAGGCGCGGCCCTCCGGGCTTTCGTCGATCTCGAGCCGCTCGTTCGCCGCGGGGTGCGTGTAGCCGAGATAGGCCTTGCCCTTGACCGCGACGTACGCCTCCAGGCGGTCGCCGTCCGCGCCGGAATAGGCCGCGACGGCCAGCACGGTCCCGTCGACGGCCTTCTCGACGCGGTCCTTGAGCGTGTAGCCCTTCGCCTCCCACTCGGCGGCCTTGGCGTCGAGCGGGCCCGTCGCGGGCGCGGCCGCCGCGGTCAGCGCGGCGGCCAGCAGGAGGACGGCGGCGGTCATCGCGGCTTGAGCCAGCCGCGGCGCAGCAGGACCTCGGCGGTCTGGACCGAGTTGAGGGCCGCGCCCTTGAGGAGGTTGTCGGAGACC
>JACQBB010000146.1 GCA_016194625.1 Elusimicrobiota bacterium
CTCCGGCGGCGGCAAGAAGCCGTGGAAGCAGAAGCACACCGGCCGCGCCCGCGCGGGCTCGATCCGGTCGGGCCTCTGGCGCCACGGCGCGATCATCCACGGCCCGCGCGTGGGCCGCGGCCCCTCCCTCGAGTTCCCGCGTCAGAAGGCGCGCCTCGCCCTCGCCCAGGCCCTCTCGGCCCGCGCGCAGGACGGCGGCCTCATCTGCGTCAAGGACCTCTCCCTCAAGGAAGCCAAGACGAAGCTGATGGCGGGCGTCCTCGAGAAGCTGGGGGCCGCGGGCCGCACGCTCGTCGTGCTCGACGCTCCGAACGCCGCGCTCAAGCGCGCCAGCCGCAACATCCCCTCCGTCGCCCTGGTCCTCGCCGCCGACGTCAACGCGTACGAGGTCCTGAAGTGCAAGAAGCTCATCATCACCCAGCCCGCCCTCGAGAAGCTCGGCGCGCGCTGGAACTAAGGTAAACGATCATGTCCGAGAAATCCCTGCACAACGTCCTGGTCCGGCCGCTGCTGACGGAGCGCGGCACCCGCATCCAGGACCAGCACAACCAGTACGTCTTCGAGGCCGCCCCGGGCGCGTCGAAGACCGACATCAAGCTCGCCGTCGAGAAGCTCTTCAAGGTCCAGGTCGAGAAGGTCCGCACCATGCTCGTCCACGGCAAGTTCCGCCGCGTCGGCCGGGGCGGGGGCGTGCTCCCCGACTGGAAGAAGGCGATCGTGACCGTCAAGAAGGGCCAGAAGATCGACTTCGCCCAGCAGTCCGCTTCCTGAGGTAGACCCCGATGCCCATCAAGACCTACAAGCCGTACACGCCGTCGCGCCGCGGGATGTCCTCGGCCGACTTCTCGGAGCTCACCACCGACCGCCCCGAGAAGAGCCTCGTCAAGAAGGTCCAGCGCACCGGCGGCCGCAACAACACCGGCACCGTGATGGTCCGCCACCAGGGCGGCGGCCACAAGCGCGCGTACCGCATCATCGATTTCAAGCGCGACAAGGTCGGCATCCCCGGCAAGGTGATGACGATCGAGTACGATCCGAACCGCACCGCCCGCATCTGCCTCCTGAACTACCCGGACGGCGAGAAGCGCTACATCATCCACCCCGTCGGCCTGAAGGTCGGCGACGTGGTCATGAGCGGCCCCGCGGCCGAGATCAAGACCGGCAACGCGCTGCCGATCAAGAACATCCCCGAGGGTACCTTCATCCACAACGTCGAGCTGAACCCGGGCAAGGGCGCGCAGATGATGCGCTCCGCCGGCTCGCAGGCCCAGCTGATGGCGAAGGACGCCGGCTACGCGCAGATCAAGATGCCGTCGGGCGAGGTCCGCATGGTCCCCGACACCTGCTACGCGACGATCGGCCAGGTCAGCAACACCGAGCACAACACGATCACGCTCGGCAAGGCCGGCCGCTCCCGCCATCGCGGCATCCGCCCGACGGTCCGCGGCGGCGCGATGAACGCGACCGACCATCCGCTCGGCGGCGGCCGCGGCAAGTCCAAGGGCAACAACCATCCGCGCTCGCCGTGGAACCAGCTCGCGAAGGGCTACAAGACCCGCAACAAGAAGAAGGTCTGGGGCTGGATGATCGTCTCCGACCGGCGCCGCTCGGCGTCCCACGCGGGCTGATAGAGAGAGAATGATATGAGCCGATCCACCAAGAAGGGTCCCTACGTCGACCCGAACGTCATCAAGAAGGTCCAGAAGCTGAACGCCGCCGGCGAGAAGAAGCCGATCAAGACGTGGTCGCGCCACTGCACGATCACGCCCGACTTCGTCGGCCACACGTTCTCCGTCCACAACGGCCGCAAGTTCCTGCCGGTGTACGTCACCGAGCAGATGGTCGGCCACAAGCTCGGCGAGTTCTCGTTCACGCGCTTCTTCAAGGCGCACGGCGGGACGACGAAGGAGTCGTCGGCCAAGACCTGAGTCTTGACCGACCGATAAACGAGGAATAGCCATGGAAGCCACCGCTCACGCTCGATTCCAGAGATACGGGACGCGCAAGGTCGCGCAGGTCCTGAAGGAGATCCGGGGTAAGTCCGTGCTCGAGGCCGAGCGCCTCCTGCCGATGATCCCGCGCATCTGCTCGACGATGATCTCCAAGACCGTCCGCTCCGCCGCCGCGAACCTGGTCACCCAGTCCGCGAAGGCCGGCCGCACGGTCGATCCGCAGAAGGTCTACATCAAGTCCTGCTGGTCCACGATGGGCCCGATGGGACACATGAAGCGCATGCTGCCCGCGCCGCAGGGCCGGGCGTACACGTTCAAGCGCAAGGTCTGCCACCTGACGGTGGTCGTGTCCGACGAGCGCGCCAACGGAAAGAGGAAGTAACCCATGGGCAATAAAACCAATCCGAACGCGCGGCGTCTCGGCTACATCCACGACTGGCAGTCCAAGTGGTTCTCCACGAAGGACATGCCGGCGCTGATCGGCGAGGACTTCAAGATCCGCAACCTGGTGCGCAACACGTTCCGCGCGGCGCTGATCGGCGAGGACTTCAAGATCCGCAACCTGGTGCGCAACACGTTCCGCGCCGCCGCGGTCAGCTGGGTCGGCATCGAGCGCGCCGGCTCGTACCTGCGCGTCAACATCCACACCGCGCGCCCCGGCGTCGTCATCGGCAAGAAGGGCGCCGACATCGAGGCCCTGCGCAAGTCCGTCGAGGGCATGACGCAGCGCAAGACCTACGTCAACGTGATGGAGATCAAGGACCCGGAGCTCGACAGCCGCCTCGTCGCCGAGTCGATCGCCGTCCAGCTCGAGAAGCGCATCGCCCATCGCCGCGCCATGCGCCGCGCGATGGAGCGCACGCTGCAGTCGGGCGCGCTCGGCATCAAGGTCATGATCTCGGGCCGCATCAACGGCGCCGAGATCTCCCGCCGCGAGTGGAACCGCGAGGGCCGCGTGCCCCTGCACACCTACGCGGCCGACGTCGACTACGGCACGGCCGAGGCGATGACCTCCGCGGGCCTCATCGGCGTGAAGGTCTGGATCTTCAAGAAGCAGCACTTCGTGAAGTCCTTCAAGGAGCTGCAGCAGATGGCGAAGAAGGAGGCCGCGCTCGCGGCCGCCGCGATGGCCATCGAGAGCGGCGAGGCTCCCGCCGGCGCCCCGGTCCCCGAGACCGCGATGGCCGCCGCCGAGAAGATCGAGGGGGCCAAGTAACATGCTGATGCCCAAGCGCGTCAAGTACCGCAAGCCGCACAGCCACCCGCGCATCAAGGGTCCGGCGAAGCGCGGCGTCTCGCTGGCGTTCGGCGAGTTCGGCCTGAAGGCGCTCGAGCCGAAGTGGGTCACCGCCCGCCAGATCGAGTCCAGCCGCGTCACCATCAGCCGCCACCTGAAGAAAGGCGGCAAGCTGTGGGTCCGCATCTTCCCCGACAAGGCCATCACGAAGCACCCCGCCGAGACCCGCATGGGCAAGGGCAAGGGCGCGCCCGACCACTGGGCCGCGGTCATCCGCCCCGGCCGCATGCTGTTCGAGGTCGAGGGCCTGACCCTCGAAGAGGCGCAGAAGGCGCTGAAGATGGCGGCCTACAAGCTGCCGATCAAGACCAAGTTCGTCGCTCGCGAGCACATCTAACATGGCCGACAAGAAGAA
>JACQBB010000009.1 GCA_016194625.1 Elusimicrobiota bacterium
GATCTGCGGGTTGCCCGAGCGGTCGGACACGAAGGCGACCTGCCGGGCGTCGGGGGAGAAGGTCGGCGTGGAATCGGCGCCGAAGTGAGAGGTCAGGCGCTCGAGCGCGCCGGAGGACAGGTCCTTCAGGTACAGGTTCGGGCTCTTGCCGCGCGACAGCGTCATCAGCAGCTTGGCGCCGTCGGGAGACCAGCCGCCGGCGATGTTCAGGCCCTGCTCGTCGGACAGGGCCGACGCGCGGCCCGTTTCCAGATCGAGCAGGAACAGGTCGGGGTTGCCGTCCTTGTAGCTGGTGTAGGCGACCTTGCGGCCGTCGGGGGAGAAGCGCGGCAGCAGGTCGATGGACTTGTCGTCGGTGAGGCGCTTGACCGCCTCGCCGTCGTAGTCCATCACGTACACTTCCTTGTGGCCGGTCTGGTTGTTGACGAAGGCGATGCGCGTGCGCGCGATGCCGTCGCGGCCGGTCGCGGCCTTGACCACGTCGTCGGCGATCCGGTGCGCGAGCGCGCGCAGCCACTGCGCGTCCTGGCGGTAGAAGCGCTCGAACACCGCCTCGCCGGCGCCGGTGCCGTTCTCCAGGCGCACCTGGACCGAGACCTTGTCGGCCGCGCGGCCGGCGGTCGCCTTCAGGCGCCACACGGCTCCGGCGACGGGCGGCGCGCCGGTCTCCTCGTCCTTGACCTCGAAGCGGCGCGACAGGAACAGGTCCGAGCGCACGACGTCGCGCAGCTGCTTGGCGAGCAGGGCGTCCTCGCCCTTGCGCGCGTCGGCGGCGGTGAAGCCGGGCAGGGCCAGCGCGGGGGCGGGCGCCGCGGTCCCGGCGCCGACGGACAGGCGCACCTCGGTCTGCGCCTCCGCCGACCCGGCCAGCGCGGCCGCCAGCGCCAGCGCGCGGATCATCGCTTGGCGGCCTTCGCCGCGGGCTTGCCGGCCAGGCGCTTGAGCTCGGCCGCGGCGTCCTTCGCCTCGGGGCTCTTCGGGAAGTCGGCGACGATGCTCTCCAGATAGGCCTTGGCCTCGTCGCGGTTCTTCTTGAGGTTCAGCAGGCACAGCGCGTAGTGCAGGCGCGCGCCGGGAGTCTGGCCGCTCTTCGGGTACTTGTCGAGCACGGTCGCGAAGCGGGTGCCGGCCTTCTCCCAGGAGCGCAGGCCGTAGTACGCCAGGCCCAGGTCGTAGGTCGCCACGTCGGTGAGCGCGCCGCCCGGGAACTTCTTCAGGTAGTCCTCGAGCCTCGACGCGGCCTGCGCGTAGTCGCGCGCCTGCAGGCGCTTCTCGGCGACCACGAGCAGCTCGGTCGCCGTCGTCTCGCGGCCCTGCGCGTCGAGCGCGGCCTTCTGCCCCTCGATCGCCTTCGCCTGCGTCGCGCTGAGCGTCTCGCCGAGTTGGGTGACCTTGCCGGCGAGGCTCGCGGCCATCGCGTCCAGCTTGGCCGACAGCTGGTCCATGTTGCCCATCGAGGCCTTGACCGTCTCGGAGTAGGCGGTCAGGTCCTCGCGCAGCTGCTTGATCTGCACGGACAGGTCGGCCTGGTTGGCCTGCATCGAGCCGACGGTCTTCTTCAGCTCGGAGACCTGCTCCTTGAGGTCGTCGGTCTGCTGGGACAGGTCGAGCACGTCCTTCTGCGTGGCGACGCAGCCGGACAGCAGGAGCGGGGCCAGGACGGCCGCGAGGAGGACGCGGCTCACTTCTTGGCGCGGGCGCGCGTCTCGGCGCGCCGGTTCTTCGACCAGCACTCCTCGGTGGACTCGGAGCAGGTCGGCTGCTCCTTGCCGTACGAGATCGTCGCGACCTTGGCGCCGTCCACGCCCAGGCGGATGTAGTAGTCGCGCACTTCCTTGGCGCGCTTCTGGCCCAACGCCAGGTTGTAGGCGACCGTGCCGCGCTCGTCGCAGTGGCCCGCGACCAGCACGACCATCTCGGGGTCGGCTTTGATCACGTCGGCGTTGGCCTTCAGCACGGACAGCGCCTCGTCGGAGAGCTTGGCGGAGTCGTAGTCGAACGGGACGGTCTTCAGGTCCTCGCGCGCGGCGAAGTCCACGCCGTTGACGCGCAGGGAGGCTTCCGTGACCTCGGTCGGCGGGGCGGCGGGGGCGGCCTCGGCGGCGCCGGCGGCGCCGTTCTTGCCGCCCTTGTCGAGGGCGGTCTTGGACGCGGGCTTCGCGGTCGCGCACGCGGCGAGGGCCGCGGCGACGGCGATCGGCAGCAGATTCTTGTTTCTCATGGCGCTCATGATACCAAACTCAGCACTTTCTTCCCGAGCACCTCGCCCTTCGGACCGATGTCGTACACGATCGGCTGGCAGGTGCCGATCTCGACCTTCAGGATCTGCTCGGGCGTCAGCTTCTCCAGGCCCATCACGATCGCGCGCAGCGAGTTGCCGTGCGCGGCGACCAGCACGTTCTTGCCGGCGGCGGCCGCGGGCAGGATCTTCGTCTCGAAATAGGGCAGCGTGCGCGCCGCGGTGTCCTTCAGCGACTCGCCGTTCGGCGGCTTCACGTCGAACGAGCGGCGCCAGGTGTGCACCTGCGCGTCGCCGTACTTCTTGGCGGTCTCGGCCTTGTTCAGGCCCTGCAGGTCGCCGTAGTGGCGCTCGTTGAGGGCCTGGTCGCGCTCGGTCGCCAGGCCCTTCTGCCCGATCTCCTCGAGCAGGATGTCCAGCGTCTGCTGGGCGCGCTTGAGCACCGAGGTGAAGGCCAGGTCGAACTTGATGCCCTTCAGCGCCTTGCCGGCGGCGTGCGCCTCCGCGGCGCCCTTCTCGGTGATGTCCACGTCCACCCAGCCGGTGAAGCGGTTCTCCAGGTTCCACTGCGACTGCCCGTGACGAACGAGAACGAGTTTGCCCATGTCAGGCCTCCTTGGTCCCCGCGAGCATCTCGCGGACCGTCTGGCGGAACTCCTCGAGCCGGACCGGCTTCGGCAGGAAGCGGGAGTTCTCGGTGTCGCTGATCTCCTCGAGGATCTGCTCCGGCGACGCCTCGCCGCTCATGAACAGGATCGGGGTGACCTTCGTGGCGTTGTTGCGCCGCAGGGACTCGAACAGGTGCGCGCCCGTCTCGCCGGGCATGTGGTAGTCCAGGATGATCAGGTCGGGCTTGAACGACCGCGCCGCCTGCATGCCGGCGACCGGGTCCGCGGCCGAGGACACCTCGTGCTTCTCGATCTTGAGGATCTCGGAGACGATCGACACGATCTCGAAGTCGTCGTCGATGATGAGGACGCGCGCCATGAGGCCATGTTAGCGTTTCCGGAGCCGCCTGGGAAGGGGAGGCCGGGACGGAACAAATCGGGGCCCTCGTTCGTAGGGAGGGATGCCCCTCCTCTTGACAATATGTCAGTTCGGACATATACTGGGATGAGCCCGCGCGACAAGCCGTTAGCGTGGCTCCACGGGGAAGTGCGGACCCCGCCGTTCTCGCGGCCGGCGCGCATCGAGGCGGGATTCCTGCTCAGGCGCCTGCAGCAGGGGGAGAACCTCGGGATGCCGGAGTCCCGTCCGATGCCGATCATCGGGCCTCGTTGCCATGAGTTGCGGGTCACGGACGCGTCGGTGGAGTGGCGGATCGTCTATCGGATCGATCCGGACGCCATCTTGATCGGCGATGTGTTCAAGAAGAAGAGCGCGAGAACGCCCTCAGCGGTGATCGACGCGTGCCGGGACCGATTCAGGAGATACGACGATGAATGAGACCAAGCGCAAGAAGCTGGCGGCCAAAGGCTGGCGCTTCGGGAGCGCTCAGGAGTTCCTGGGACTGTCCGACGCCGACGCCGCGTTCATCGAGGTGAAGCTCAAACTGGCCCACGGCCTGCGAGAGATCCGCCTGAAACGGCGCCTGGGGCAGGTCCAGGTCGCCGAGCTCATCCATTCCAGCCAGAGCCGCGTGGCGAAGATGGAAGCCGCCGACCCGTCCGTCTCGGTGGACTTGCTGGTGCGCTCTCACCTTGCCCTGGGGACGAGCGGTGCGGAGTTGGGGCGCCTCATCGCCGGCCCCGTGTCTCAGGGGCGCTGAACGGTCGCATCGAGAGGAGCTGACCGCTCGGGAATCGAGCCGATTTCAGCCCTATGCCATTGGTGCGGTTTTCCGCACCGATGGATGAGGCGAGTCCGGGGACGCGCGGGGCGGCGTCAGCCGGCGCCGAGCGACTTCTCGCGGCCGTCGGCGCCGATGACCTTCACCGTGCCGAGGCCCTGCAGCTGCGGGGCGACGACGGCGGCGGGGCCGGCGATGACGACGCGCACGCGGCCGGAGTCCAGCCAGGCCCGGGCGGCGGCCTGGACCTGCGCGGCGGTGAGCGCGTCCATGCGGGCGGCGTAGTCGCCCAGCGCGGAGGCCGGCAGGCCGAGAGTCTCGAGCGCGGCCAGGCGGGCGGCCAGGCTCTCGACGGTGCGGGTGCGCTGGAGGTAGGCGCCCTTGAGATAGCGCTTGGCGGCGGCCAGCTCGTCGGCGGGGACGGTCTCGGTCGAGAGGCGGCCCAGTTCGCGCAGGACCTCGGACAGCGCGGCGCCGGTCTTGTCGACCTGCACCTTGCTCTCCATCTCGACCGAGCCGGCGTCGGCGTAGGCCGACAGCGAGGCGCGCGCGCCGTAGGCCCAGTGATGGGCCTCGCGGATGTTCTGGTCGAGGCGGCCGATCATGGGCCCGCCCAGCACGGAGACGGCCAGCGACAGCGCGTCGTAGTCGGGGTGGGCGCGCGGCAGGACCTTCAGGCCGAGCATCAGCTCGGCCTGCTCGCCGGGGACGTCGATGAGGACGATCTCGGGGCCGGCGGCGGCCGGGACGACGGCGACGGCCGCGGGCCGCGCGGAGGCGGTCGGGGCGGCGGGCGCGGGCGGCAGGGACGCCGGGCTCCACGCGCCGAAGTTCTTCTCCGCGAGGGCCTTCAGCTCCTCGCGCGTCACGTCGCCGGCCACGGCCAGGACGGCGCCGTCGGGGACCAGGCCGGCGCGCTGGCGCGCGGCCACGTCGGCGGGCGTGATGGACGCGACCGAGGCTTCGGTGGCCGAGCGGCCGTGCGGTCCGTCGCCGAACAGGTCGCGGGCGAGGCGCTTGGACGCCAGCGACTCCGGGTCGCCCTTCTCCATCTGCAGGCCGGACAGCGTCTGCGCGCGCAGGCGCGCGAGCGCGGCGTCCGAGGCGGCGTCGGGCGTCATCGACTTGGGCGCGGTGACCATGCGGGAGACGAGGTTCAGGGCCTTGTCGAGGTTCTCCTTCAGGACGAGGACCGAGACGGTGGCCCCCGAATCCGAGGCCGAGACCGAGACGGTCGCGCCCAGGTCGTCGATCGCGTCGGCGAGCGCCGCCCCGCTGGGCAGGCCGGGGACGCCTTCCTTGACCATCGCGGCGGCCAGGCCCGACAGGCCTTCCTTGCCCGCGGGGTCGGACGCGGCGCCCGCCTGCGGGATGACCAGCGTGACGGCCACGAGCGGCAGGCGGTGGGACTCGATCAGCGACAGCGTCAGGCCGTTGGCCAGCGCGTCCTTCGTCGCGGTCAGCGCGGCGGCGGCCGCGGCGGAGCCGACGGGGGCCGGCTTGGCGCGGTCGGCCTCGGCGGCGTGGTTCGTCTGGGCGGAGGCGGCGACGGCGGCGGCGAGCAGGAGAGGGGCGATCACGGGTTGCTCCGGGCGGCGGGGGCGGGGATCACGTCCACGACGGACGAGTTGGCCGGCGTCAGGCGGCGCGCGGCGGCGCGCAGGGCGTCGGGCGTCAGGGCCTCGATCTCGCGGGCCTCGCCGTCGATGAAGGCGTTCGGGTCCTTCTTGAGGGCCTCGCCCTCGGCGAGGCTTTGAGCCACGCCTTCCACGTTCTGCAGGGCGTCGTAGAACGAGGTGCGCATCTTGGCCTTCACGCGGTTCAGCTCCGCGTCCTGCACGCCCTGCGTCGCGAGCTTGGACAGCTCGGCGTGGATCGCGGCCTCCAGCGTCCGCAGGTCGGTGCCGGGCGTCGGGATGGCCTGGATCAGGAACAGGTCGGTCTCGGACAGGCCGAACAGTCCGGTCTCGACGGTGACGGCGAGCGGGGGCGCGCCCTGCTCGAGAGCCTTCTTCAGGCGCGCGCCGCGGCCGTCGCCCAGGATGGACGCCAGCGCCGAGGCTTCTTCATTGCCGGGCTTGCCGCGGCCGGGGACGGGGAAGGCCATCACCAGCATCGGCAGCTGGGCCTTGTCGTCGTTGATGGAGGTCGCGCGGCGGCCGCCCAGGTCGTTCACGGCGGGCACGGCCGGGGCGGGCGGGTTGGCGCCGCGCTTCAGGCCCTCGAACCAGAAACGCGCGCGAGAGAGCGCCGCTTTCTCGTCGATCGCGCCGGCGATGGCGACGACCGCGTTGTTCGGGAGGTAGTAGGAGTCGTGGAAGGACGCGACGTCCTTCAGCGACGCGGCCTCCAGGTCCTGCATCGAGCCGATGACCGGCCAGTGGTACGGGTGCGGCAGGGAGAAGGTCTGGTCCACCAGCGCCTCGATCGCGCCGGCGTAGGGCGCGCCGCCGCGCTCGCGCTTCTCGTTCTCGACGATGCCGCGCTGCTTGTCCAGCGAGGACTGGTTCAGGCAGGCCTGCAGGTAGCCCATGCGGTCGGACTCCAGGCGCAGGACCTCGTCCAGGCCCTCGGCGGGGACGACCGAGTAGTAGTTCGTCTTGTCGTTGGTGGTGAAGGCGTTGGCCTCGCCGCCCAGGCGCTTGAGCACGGCGTCGAAGTAGCCGCCCTCGGGGATGTGCTTGGTGCACTCGAACATGTAGTGCTCGAACAAGTGCGCGAAGCCGGTGCGGCCGGGCTTCTCGTTCTTGGAGCCGACCTTGTACCACACGTCCACGGAGACGAGCGGGGCGGACGCGTCCTTATAAAGGAGCACGACCAGGCCGTTCTTGAGCACGTGGCGCTGGTAGGTGAGCGCGGAGGCGGGGCTGGCGGCCAGCAGGGCGAGCAGGGCGAGTGTTCTCATGCCCGGCAATGATAACAGCGGGCGCGGGTCCGGCGTATGAGACCAACGGGGAAGGACGGCCGAGGCAGAGGTCCTAGGACCTTTAGACGCGCCGGCCGACGGCCGCGCCGGAGAACTCGCGGGCGATCGCGGTGCCGCGCAGGCGCACGCCGTCCTTGCCGGCCTTCATCTTGTACATCGCGGCGTCGGCGGCGCGCACCAGCGCGGACACGTCGCCGGAGCGGGGCAGCTCGGCCAGGCCCCAGCTGGTGGACACGCCGTCGGGCTCGAGAGCCGCGCGCGCGGACTCGGCCACGCGCTTGGCGACGCGCTCGGCGCCCTTGCCGGCCGTCTCGGGGAGGAGCACGATGAACTCGTCGCCGCCGTAGCGGAACGCGGCGTCCACGCCCTGACGGATGTTCTCGTTGAGCGCGAGCGCGAACGCGCGCAGGATCCGATCGCCCTCCAGGTGGCCGAGGCGGTCGTTGACCTGCTTGAAGCCGTCCAGGTCGAACAGGATCATCGAGAGCTTGCGCTTCTGGCGGATCGCGCGCGACGCCTCGTCGCGCAGGCGGTCGTGGAAGTGGCGCTGGTTGAAAAGACCGGTGAGGTCGTCCGTGCGGGACAGCTCGCGCAGCTTGCGCTCCAGTTCCACGCGGTCGGAGATGTCCTTGCCGACGCCGAGCGTGCCGATCACGCGGCCGCGGCCGTCCTTCAGGAACGAGGCCGACAGGCTCATGTGCAGGGTGCGCCCGCCCGCGGCCTTCACCTGCAGCTCGTGGCCCGAGACGCGGCCGTCGGGGCTCTCGCGCAGGAGGCGCATGATGCGTTCCGCGGCGACGCGGCCCTCGGCGTAGAAATCGTGGCACGGGCGGCCGACCATCTCGGCCGCGGTCAGCCCCAGCATCGCCTCGGCGCCCGTGGAGAAGTAGATGATGCGGCCCGTGATGTCGGTGGTGCAGATCAGGTCGCCGGAGGAGGCGACGATCGCTTCGAAGTACTCCTTCGCGCGGATGAAGTCGCTCGAGAGGGCGATGAGCGGCTGTCGCACGCGTTGGATCATCGGGGGCATATCACAAATGTAACAGGTCGGGGGTTTTGCCGGGAGGGGCTTAGCACCCGGACCCGATTAGGCCTAAAGGCCCAGGCGCTTACAATAGCAATCCCGCGGCCCGCGCGCAATTACAAAGCTTATCCGGCTTGCCTTCGGGGCGCCCGGGGGGCTACACTTCCGGCGTGACCCGGTTCGCCCGCGCGGCCGTCCTGCTCCTGGCGGTGCTCGGCGCCGCGCGCGCCCAGCCCGGGCCGCGCCGCGGCGCCCCGGACTTCCCGCCCGTGGACCTGGCGGAGCTGGCCCGCGAGACGCGCGCCCGGCCGACCGATTCCCGCTCGGTGAACCCCCGGATGCGCCAGCTGATGCTCGCCCTGCGGATGCGCGGCGTCCCGCCGGCGCCGCACGACCGGGAGAAGCTGGAGGGGGTCCGCGAGCTGCTGGCCCGCGGCGACCACGCGCGCGCGGCGGCGGCCCTCGACGCCGTGATCGCGCGCCTCGCCGCGGAGCCGGGCCCGGAGTCCTTTCGCGCGCCCGCGCCGGCCGAGGCCGCGCGTCCCGCCGCCGCGCCGGCCGAGCCCGCGATGCTGTCCGAGGCCCCGCGCCTGC
>JACQBB010000147.1 GCA_016194625.1 Elusimicrobiota bacterium
CCCGCCAAAGGTTTCGACCGCGTCGAGGACGCGATCGCTGATATCAAGAAAGGCCGGATGGTCGTCGTGGTGGACGACCCCGACCGCGAGAACGAGGGCGACATCGTCATCGCCGCCGAGAAGTGCGACGTAAAGGCGGTCAACTTCATGGCGGTGCACGCGCGCGGGCTCATCTGCGTGCCCCTGCCGGCCTCGCGCCTGGAGACGCTGAGGCTGCACGCGATGGTGGACCCGTCGAACAACGTGCACGGGCCCGGCGCCGGGCGCGACACGGCCTTCACCGTCTCGGTCGACGCCAAGAAGGGCACCACCACCGGCATCTCGGCCAAGGACCGCGCGGTGACCATCGCCGCCCTGCTCGACCCCAAGACCAAGCCCGCCGACCTGATGCGTCCGGGCCACATCTTCCCGCTCAAGGCCAAGGAGGGCGGCGTGCTGGTCCGCGCCGGCCACACCGAGGCGGCGGTGGACCTGGCGCGCCTGGCGGGCCTGACGCCCGCCGGCGTCATCTGCGAGATCCTGAACGCCGACGGGACCATGTCGCGCACGGCCCAGCTGATGCGGTTCGCCCACAAGCACAAGCTCAAGATCGTCACCATCGCCGAGCTCATCGACTACCGCCGGCGCAAGGACCGCCTGGTCGAGCGCAAGGCCACCGCGCGCCTGCCCACGCGCTGGGGCGAGTTCGTCATCCGCGTCTACGAGGAACAGCTCACCGGCAAGGTGCACCTGGCCATGGTCAAGGGCGACGTGGCCGGCGCCAAGGGCGCGCTGGTGCGCGTGCACTCCTCGTGCGTGACCGGAGACGCGCTGTTCTCGCAGAAGTGCGACTGCGGCATGCAATTGGAGGCGGCGCTCAAGCAGATCGCCGCCGCGGGCAAGGGCGTGCTCGTCTATCTCAACCAGGAAGGACGCGGCATCGGCCTGATCAACAAGATCCGCGCCTACGCGCTCCAGGACAAGGGCCTGGACACCGTCGAGGCCAACCTGAAGCTGGGCCTCAAGCCCGACCTGCGCGAGTACGGCATCGGCGCGCAGATCCTGGCCGACCAGGGCCTGAGCTCCATCCGCCTGCTCACCAACAACCCGCGCAAGATCGTCGGCATCGAGGGTTACGGCCTGAAGGTCGTCGAACGCGTGCCCCTCCAGCTTCCCGCCAACCAGCACTCGGCGCGGTACCTGAAGACCAAGAAGGACAAGATGGGCCACCTGCTGGACGCCGTCACGGAGGAGCGATGAAGAGGGTCGCGGTCGCCGTCTCGCGGTTCAACGAGGAGGTCACCTCGCGCCTGCTGGCGAGCTGTCTGAAGACCTTCAAGGACGAGGGCTGGAAGGACTCCCAACTGCGCGTCGTCCACGTCCCCGGCGGCTACGAACTGCCGTGGACCGTCAACGAGCTGGCCCGCACCGGCCGCTACGACGCCGTCGTCGCCTTGGGCTGCGTGCTCAAGGGCGAGACGCCGCAGAACGACCACATCTCCCGCTCGCTGGTCCGGTCCCTGCACGAGGTCTCGGTGGCGACGCGCGTGCCCGTCATCCTGGGCGTGCTGACCCCGAACACGGAGGCGCAGGCCATGGCGCGCACCAAGGGCGAGCTGGACCGCGGCCGCGAGGCCGCGCTGGCGGCGCTCGAGATGGTCGCGCTCCGGGAGGAGTTCCGTGGGAAGGCGTAGGCTCGGCCGCGAGGTCGCCCTGCAGGCCCTGTACGTGGCCGACGTCGCGCACACGCCCGCCGAGGAGGCGTTCGCCATCGTCACGCGCCGCGAGGAGGACCCGCTCGACGACGAGACCAAGGAGTTCTCCCGCGCGCTCGCGCTGGGGGCCCTGGCCCGCCGCGACGAGCTGGACGTCCTGATCGCCGAGCGCGCCCAGAACTGGGCGATGAACCGCATGGCGGCGGTGGACCGCAACGTCCTGCGCCTGGCCGCCTACGAGCTGGCGGACCGCAAGGACACGCCCGTCGGCGTCATCATCGACGAGGCCATCGAGATCGTGCGCAAGTACTCCGCCGAGGAGGCCACCCGCTTCGTCAACGGCATC
Organism: Elusimicrobiota bacterium; assembly: GCA_016194625.1. Next base: position 2,041 of record JACQBB010000147.1, read on the forward strand.
CTCGACTCCCTGAAGAGCCTGCGCGAGAAGCCCAAGAAGGGCAAGGCCAAGAAGGATGCCCCCCCGAAAGAAGAGCCCTGAGGCCGAGCTGGCGGACCTGCGCGCGGAGATCCGCGAGCACGACCGCCGCTACTACCTGCTCGACGCGCCGACCGTCTCGGACACCGAGTACGACCGGCTGATGGCGCGCCTGAAGGAGCTGGAGGCCGCGCACCCCGAGCTGGACTCGCCCGACTCGCCGACCAAGCGCGTCGGCGGCGGCGTGGCTTCCGACTTCAAGCCGGTCAAGCACGCCGCGCCGATGCTGTCCCTCGACAACGCCTACGAGGAGGCCGACATCCGCGCCTGGGACGAGCGCGTGCGCAAGAACCTGGGCGGCGCCGGCGCGCCCTCGTACCTCGTCGAGCCCAAGATCGACGGCTTGTCCTGCGCGCTGACCTACGAGGACGGCGCCCTGGTCCGCGCCGCCACGCGCGGCGACGGCGAGACCGGCGAGGACGTCACGGCCAACGCCCGGACGCTCCGCGCGATCCCGCTGCGCCTGCCCGACGGCGCGCCGAAGCGTCTCGAGCTGCGCGGCGAGGTGTACATGACGCTCGCCGACTTCGCCAAGGTCAACGAGGACGAGACGCGCGCCGGGCGCGAGCCGTTCGTGAACCCGCGCAACTGCGCGGCGGGCTCGCTGCGGCAGAAGGACCCGCGGGTCACCGCGTCGCGCCGCCTGCGCTTCACCGCGCACTCGTACGGTGTCTGGGAGGGCGGCGAGCCGGCCTCGCACTCCGGCTTCCTCGCGCGCGTGCGCGAGCTGGGCATCCCGTCCAACTCCTTCGAGCGCTTCGACTCCATCGACGGGGTCGTCGCCTACTTCGCGCGCTTCCGCGACGAGCTGATGCCCAAGCTCGCCTTCGCGGTGGACGGGCTGGTCATCAAGGTGGACGACTTCGCCCAGCAGAGGCGGCTCGGCTTCACCGCGCGCTCGCCGCGCTGGGGCGTCGCCTTCAAGTACCCCGCCCAGCAGGCGACCTCGACGGTCGTCGCGGTGGAGTTCTCCGTCGGACGCACCGGGACCATCACGCCGGTCGCGAAGGTCGAGCCGGTGTTCTGCGCCGGGGTGACCATCTCCTCGGTGACGCTGCACAACTTCGAGGAGATCGAGCGCCTGGGCCTGCGCGTGGGCGACCGCGTCCTCATCGAGCGCGCCGGCGAGGTCATCCCGAAGGTCGTGAAGGTCGTCGAGAAGGGCCGCAAGCGCGCCGCCGTGGCGCCGCCCAAGAAGTGCCCGGACTGCGGCGCCGCGGTGGTGAAGGAAGAGGGATTGGTCGCCTACCGCTGCGACAACGTCTCGTGCCCGGCGCAGCTGCGCCGGACGCTCGAGCACTTCGCGTCCCGGCCCGCGATGGACATCGTCGGCCTGGGCGACTCGGCGGTGGACCAGCTGGTCTCGCGCGGCTTGGTCAAGGACGTCGCCGACGTCTATTCCCTGAAGAAGGAGCAGCTGCTCGAGCTCGAGCTGTTCGCCGACAAGAAGGCCGACAACCTGCTCGCGCAGATCGAGGCGTCCAAGTCCAAGCCGCTCGACCGGGTGCTCAACGCGCTGGGCATCCGCCAGGTCGGCGAGAAGACGGCCGAGATGCTGGCCGAGCGCATGGACGTCGACGCCCTGCTCGCGGCGTCCGAGGAGGAGTTCCAGGCCGTCCCCGACGTGGGCCCCATCGTCGCCAAGTCCCTGCGCGACTTCTTCTCCTCCAAGGAAGGCCGCGGCCTGGTCGCGCGCCTGCGCGCCGCCGGCGTGGCCATGCCTAAGCCCGAGCGCAAGGTCGCCGCCGGCGCGCCGTTCTCCGGGATGACCTTCGTGTTCACGGGCGAGCTGACCGCGTTCACGCGCGAGGAGGCCGAGGAGAAGGTGAAGTCCCTCGGCGGCAAGGCCTCGGGCTCGGTCTCGTCCAAGACGACCTACCTGGTCGCCGGCGAGGCCGCGGGCTCCAAGCTCAAGAAGGCCGAGTCGCTGGGGGTGAAGATCCTGACCGAGAAGCAGTTCTCGGAGATGCTGCCGTGAGCGCGCGCAAGGAGCGCGCCCCCCGCGTCGCCCTCCTGCACGTCGCCGACCGCACCGGCATCGTGGAGTTCGCGCACCAGCTCCTCGACCTGGGCTTCACCTTGGTCGCGACCGGCCCGACGGCCACGGCCCTGCGCCAGGGCGAGGCGCGCCACATGTCCTTGTCCGAGTTCACCGGCGAGCGCCTGCCCGCCGACGCGCTGGGAATGCTCCACCCGAAGGTGATCGGCGCGCTGACCGGCGACAAGCCCGGCATCGACCTGGTCGCCGTCAATCTATACCCGCTGGCCGAGGCCGCGGCCGACGCGAGCCTGACCCAGGACGAGGTGCTGGCCTACGTGGACCCCGTCGGGCCGGCGCTGCTGCGCGCCGCCGCGCGCAACTTCAAGGCCGTCATCCCCCTGTGCGACCCGGACGACTACGAGCAGGCGGTCGCGACGCTGAAGTCCTACGACCGCATGCTCCCCGACCGGCGCCAGACTCTGGCCGCCAAGGCGTTCCACTACGCCGCCTACTACGACTCCACCGTCGCGCAGTACCTGGGCGGCGAGTGGGACGAGCTCCCGGACGCGGTCGTGGTCGCGCTCAAGAAGAGCGCGGAGCTCCCTTACGGCGAGAACCCGCACCAGAAGGGCGCGTTCTACACGCTCTCCGGCGCCCGCCCGTGGGGCCTGAACGCCGCGAAACTGCTCTACGGCCGCCCGCTCGCCTACGGCCACTACCTCGACCTGGAGACGGCCTGGGAGCTGGCCAACGCGGTGCGCGAGCCCGCCTGCGCGATCGTCAAGCACGCGGTCCCCGCCGGCTTCGCCACCTCCACCGGCCTGGCCAAGGCCGCGCGCCTGGCCTACGCCGGCGACCCGCGTGGCTGCTTCCGCGGCACCGCCGCCGTCAACCGCGAGGTCGGCGAGGACGCCGCCGAGTTCTTCGCCGAGGAGTTCGTGTCCTGCATCGCCGCGCCCGACTTCTCGCCCAAGGCCCTGCGCCTGCTCAAGTCCAAGAAGGACATCCGCCTGGTGACTTTGCCGTCGGCGCTGATCGCCCCCCGCGAGCTGGACCTGCGCGCGGTCGCCGGCGGCATGCTCGTCCAGGAGAAGGACCAGCGCCCGTTCGCCGACGGCCTGAAGAACGCCTCCAAGCGCCGCCCCACCGAGCGCGAGACCGCCGCCCTGGCCGTCGCCTGGCACGCCGCGATGCACGCCCGCACCCACGCCGCCGTCATCGCCCGCGGCACCGCGGTCATCGGCGTCGGCTCCGGCCAGACCTCGCGCCTGGACGCGGTGCGCCTGGCGCTGGTGAAGTCGCAGGAGCGCCACCCGATCCTCGCCGCCGGC
>JACQBB010000183.1 GCA_016194625.1 Elusimicrobiota bacterium
CCTGTGCTTCGGCACGCTGCACACGCAGGACGCGCCGTCCACGATCGACCGCATCATCGACGTGTTCCCCGCGGCCCAGCAGGCGCAGGTCCGCCTGCAGGTCTCGACGGTCCTCCAGGCCGTCGTCTGCCAGCAGCTGCTGCCCCGCAAGGGCGGCGGCCGCGTCTGCGCGCGCGAGTACCTGCGCGTGACCCCCGCCGTCGGCTCGCTGATCCGCGAGGGCAAGACGCACCAGATCTACGCGGCGATGGAGGCCGGCGCCAAGCACGGCATGATCGCGATGGACCAGTACCTCGCGTTCCTCGTCAAGCAGGGCCTCGTCGAGCTGGAGGAGGCCGTGTCCGTCGCGCACGACGCCGCCATGGTCCGCACGCTGTCCGGCGCGGGCGCGCCCGCCAACGCCGCGCTCCCCCCGAGATAAGACCGCCGCCGAAGAAGGAAGCCATGATCATCGCCCGCCTGCGCCGCACTCTCGCCGCCAAAGCCGCCGACTGGGCCAAAGCCCAGGGCCTGACGCTCCCCGACGGCCTGCCGCTCGCCGCGCCGCCCGCGCACGTGAAGGCCGACCTGTCCCTGCCCTGGCCGCTCGCGGTCGCCAAGGCCGCCAAGAAGAACCCGCTCGAGCTGGCCAAGTCGCTGGCGGCGGCGCTGGCCGAACTGCCCGAGGTGGAGTCGGCCGTCCCCTCCCCGCCCGGCTTCGTCAACCTGACGCTGAAGACCTCCACGCTCGCCGCGAACCTGAAGGCGGTCACGCTCAGCCCGAAGCTCGGCGATGCGCTGGTGCGCGTGATGCGCCGCCTCGGCCGCCAGGCCGCGGCGGAGTACTACGTCAACGACGGCGGCGACCGCGTGATCCTGCTCGGCGAGTCCATCCTCGCGCGCTACAAGCAGTCGAAGGGCGAGGACGCGCAGGTCCCCGAGAAGGGCTATCAGGGCGAATACCTCGTCGACCTGGCCGCCGCCGCGCCCGCCGAGAAGGCCGGCTGGGACGCCGCGAAGTGGGGCCGCTACGCGATGGACGCCCTGCTCGCCTCGCACAAGGACGACATGCGGGTCTTCGACGTGACCTTCGACCGCTGGTACCTGGAGAGCGAGCTGTTCGCCTCGGGCGCGGTGCCCAGGACGCTCGAGTACCTGAAGTCCCGCGGGATGGTCTTCGAGAAGGACGGCGCGGTCTGGCTCGGCACCGCGAACGCCGAAGGCTCCACCGACGACAAGGACCGCGTGCTGGTCAAGAACACCGGCAAGCCGACCTACTTCCTGCCCGACATCGCCTACCACAAGGACAAGTACGACCGGGGCTTCGCGCGCGTCATCGACATCTTCGGCGCCGACCATCACGGCTACGTGCCGCGCATGAGGGCCGCCATCGCCGCGCTCGGCAAGCCGGCCGACAGCTATCACGCGATCGTCCACCAGCTGATCCATCTCTACCGCGGCCAGGAGGCGGTGAAGATGAGCAAGCGCGCGGGCACCTTCATCTCCTTGCGCGAGATCGTCGACGAGGTCGGCAAGGACGCCTGCCGCTTCTTCTTCGCCCTGCGCACGCCCGACAGCCACCTGAACTTCGACCTGGAGCTGGCCAAGAAGCAGTCCAGCGAGAACCCGGTGTTCTACGTCCAGTACGTGCACGCGCGCATCAACTCGATCTTCAAGAAGGCCGACGAGGTCGGCCTGCTGAAGGCCGGGTCCGACCTGCCGATGCCCAACGCGCGCCACTACGCGACGCCCCAGGAGCGCGCGCTCCTGCTCAAGCTCGCCTGGTTCCCCGAGGTCCTGCTCGACGTGGAACGCGTCCTCTCGCCCCATCCGCTCGCCAACTACCTGATGGAGCTGGCCGGCCTGTTCCACCCCTTCTACGAGGCCTGCCCCGTCGTCGCCGCCGAGGACCCCGAACTGGCCAAGTCCCGCCTGCTCCTGATCGCCGGCGTGCGCGACGTCATCCGCGAAGGCCTCTCCCTCCTCGGCGTCTCCGCCCCCGACTCCATGTAAGGGTCAGGCCTAAACTTATTTGACTTATTCGGCGGGAGCCGAAAAGACAAGGGCCGGCCTTCGAACCATCCGAAAGTCGGCCCCTTTTTAACGGTCTATTTGGCGGCGGGGGCCGCGGGAGCGACCAGGCCGATCACGCCGCAGGCGACGCGGCCGCCGGCGTTGCCGACGGGCTGGGAGAAGTCGTCCACCTTCTCGTGGACGACGACCGCGCGGCCCGCGACGGCGAAGTCCTTGGTCAGGCTGACGCCCTTGAGCGTGACGTCGAGCTTCGCGTCGCCCGCGGCGTCGGCGGTGATGTTGCCCAGGTCGCCGGCGTGCGTCTTGGCGACGCCGTCCTTGAGGGCCTGGCCGTGCTCGTGCTTCTTCGGGTTGAAGTGCCCGCCGGCGGCCTTGGCCGAGTCCTCGCACGAGCCGAACTCGTGGATGTGGAAGCCGTGCTCGCCGGGCGTGAGCCCGTGCAGGACGGCGGAGATCTTTTCATGCCCCGAATCTACAAAATAGGGTCAGGCCTTCGAAACGTTCGATAACTCCTTTCCGGGCGAGTTATCGAAGGAATCGAAGGCCTGACCCTGACTAGACTTTCTGGAAGGCTTCGCGGGCGGCGGCGATGGTGAAGTCGAGTTCGCGGTCGGAGTGGGCGTAGGAGACGAACAGGGCCTCCCACTGGGCGGGCGGCAGGTAGACGCCGCGCTTGAGCATCTCGTGGAACCAGCGGCCGTAGGCCAGCTTGTCGGCCTTCAGCGCGGAGGCGTAGTCGGTCACCGGGTGCTCGGTGAAGAACGGCGTGATCATCGAGCCGAAGGACTGGATGCGCAGGGGCACGCCGGCGGCGTTGGCGGCGTCGAGCA
>JACQBB010000010.1 GCA_016194625.1 Elusimicrobiota bacterium
GGTCCTCCCCGGCCGGGCCGCATAGGCCTTTAGGCCCAGATGTCAATGGGTCCTGCGGTTCTGTCAAGGGGGCGGGCGCGGGGGTATCCTCGGAGCATGAGGAGCCCGCTCGCCGCCGCGCTGCTGGTCCTGGCGGCGCCGTGCTCCGCGCAGACCCTCTCCGGCGCCTACGGCGACCTGTCCGAGCGGATGGCGGCCTCGCGCAAGGCGATGGCGGCGATGACGGACTCGGCGTCGGGCGCCGCCGCTCCGGCCTCCCCGGCGCCGGACTTCACCCTCTCGGGCCCCGCGGGCTCCCGCTCGCTCGGCGAATACTACGGCAGCGTCGTGGTGCTGGAGTTCTGGGCGGGCTACGCGGCGGCGACGCGCACCGGCGCCCCCGCGCGCGCGGCGCTGGCGGCGCGCTACGCGCCGAACGGGGTCGTGATGCTCGACATCGGCGTGGGGGAGACCTCCGCGGCGGGCTTCGCCGCGCTGGCCGCCCCGGCTCCCAACGAGGTCGTCCTTCTCGACCCCGACTCCGCGGTGTTCCGCTTGTACGGCGGCGCGGGCGTCCCCATGGCCGTGGTGATCGGCGGCGGCGGGCTCGTGTCCGCGGTCGTCCCGGGCGCCGACCCCGCGCGGGTCGAGGCCGCCGTCCGTCGGGCGCTCGGCCTGTAGAGGCGCCGATGGCGCGGGTAAAAAGTCGGTTGCGGGGCCTTGCGCCGACGCTCCCTCCTCTTTATACTTCGGGCATGGCCCCCTCGCCGCGGTCGGTCCTCGCGGTCCTGGCCGTCGCGCTGTGCGCGGCGTCCGCGCGCGCCGCCGTGCCGGCCGCCGCGGACGCGAAGACCGAGTACCGCGTCTATCTGCTCGCCCGCGAGGCGAAGACGCCTTCCTCGACCCCCGACCGCGCGGACCCGATCTGGGGCTTGGTCGCCGACCTCCGCCGGGAGATCGAGCGGCTCGGCGCGAAGGTCGAGAAGACGGGCACCTTCAACACCCCGACGCCAGAGGGCGGCGAGCGCGCCAACGAGGTCACCGTCCTCAGCGCGTCCTGGACGAAGGAGGAGCTGGAGCGGGCCCGCGCGCTCGGCCGCGGCGCGGACCACTCGGTCGCCGACGACTACTCGGCGGCGGCGATGCGTCTCGGCGTGACGCTGAAGGCCCTGCCCGACGACCCGGCCGAGCTGGCGCGGCGCCTGAAAGCCCAGCCGGCGCCCGCGCGCGCCCCGGCCGCCGTCCCTCCGGCGCCGACGGCCCCGGGCGCGCTCCAGTTCGACGCGTTCGTCGAGAAGGAGGCGGCGCGCACCGGCGTGGACCCCGAGGTCCTGCGCGGCCTGATCTTCGCGGCGCAGGGCTACTCCGGCGGCTTCGCGCGCACGACGGGCCTGCACGGCCCGATGGGGCTGAGCATGGCGACCGCGCGCGACCTCGGCCTGGACCGGCGCGGCGTCGAGGACCCCGCCGCGAACATCGCGGCCGGCGCGGACTATTACAAGAAGCTGCTCGCGATGTTCGGCGGCGACAAGAGCCGCGCGGTCGCCGCGTTCTATTGCGGCTCCGGCGCGGTCCGCCAGAGCCGCGGCATCCCGCCGGACTGCTCGGGCTTCGTGTCCCAGTTCTACCTGTCGTACCAGAACGGCGCGGCGTGGGCGATCGACCGCAACGCGCCGCGCCGGCGCCGCCCGGCGTCCGTTCAAGAGCCGGTGTCGCGGCCCGCGGCGGTCGGCCGCGCCGCGCGCGAGGACGCGACGGCCGCCGTGCGCGGCGACACGCCGCCGAACCGCGAGTGGACCTCGAAGCGGATGCCCGACTCGCTGATCGCGAAGGTGCTCGCCGCCGCCTCCCGGAACCCGTTCGACCCGTCGGTGAAGCTGGACGCGAGCATCTTCATGGGCCTGGTCTGGGCCGAGGGCGGCTACTCGTCCGAGAACAAGCATCCGAACGCGTGGGGCGCCGTCGGGCCCGCGCAGGTCACCTACTCCGGCGCGGCGCCGCACTGCATGGAGACGAACGCCAAGGGCAAGAAGGTGTACGACTGGAAGGGCATCTCCGACTGGAGCGGGCGCAAGAACGTGGACTTCGGCGCGAAGGTCTACTACGACCGCATCCAGTGGACCGCGACGAAGGACCCGATCATCGGCCTGGCGCTGTACAACACCCAGCAGAAGCACTGGCAGCGCATCATCTCCCGCAACCAGGTCCCGCCGTTCCCGGAGACGGTCTCCTACGTGATGCGCGCGGCGCACGTCGCCTGCTCGCGCACCGGCGTCCAGCTGCTGACCCCCGAGCACTTCGAGGGCGGGACGGCCCAGCGCCTGGCGCGCGCGGCCGAGCGCCAGCTCGAGCGCGACGAGTTCCCGTACGAGAAGATCGACGTGGACCCGGCGTGCACCGTGTTCCGCCGCTAAGCGGCGTCGAGCGAGCGCCAGAGGTACCAGCTGGCGACGGTCCGGTACGGGGCCCACAGGCGCGCGTGGCGGTCGACCGCCGAGGGCGGGGGGAGCCGCCCGCTGCGCCGGTACAGCAGGCCGAACGCTTTTCTGATGCCGAAGTCCGCGCTCGGCATGACGTCGGGGCGGCCCAGGCGGAAGATCAGGAACATCTGCGCGGTCCACACGCCGATCCCGCGCACCTCGACGAGCCTCTCGACGATCTCGGCGTCGGGGAGCCTCTCGAGCTCGCGGCGCGGCGGCACCGCGCCGGTGCGGCACTTCTCGGCCAGGTCGCGCAGGGCCAGCACCTTGCTCCCGGACAGGCCGGCGCCGCGCAGGCGCGCGTCGCTCGCGCGCAGCACCGCCTCGGGCGTGGGGCGGCCGCCGAACAGCGCGACGACGCGGCCGTGGATGGTCCGCGCGACCTTGGTGGCGAGCTGCTGGTGGACGATGGACTCGACGAGCGCCTCGAACGCGTCCTCCGGGGCGCGCGTCAGGCGGCAGGGGCCGACGCGTTCGATGACGCGTCCCAGCACGGGGTCGGCGGCCTTCAGGCGCCGGACCGCCGTCCGCGCGTAGTCGAGCTCAGTAGCCGTAGTCGACGCCCGCGCAGACGCGGGGCTTGGCCTTGAGGCGCTCCGCCAAGCCCGGGTTCTTGCGCATGTACTCGGCGCGGTCCTTCACGCCGTACACGAACTCGTCGAGGTACTTCTGGAAGCTGGCCGCGTCGCGCGCGATCTTGTCCCAGGCGACGTAGAAGTCGTTGTCGCGGTCGTAGTAGCCCTGCGCGTAGGACGGATGCGCGCCCCACGGCTCGACGACGACGGCGTCCACCTGCAGGCCCGGGATCAGGGTGCGGTTGGGGTCGGAGCGGATGACGGACTCGTCGACCAGCTCCTCGACGACGACGATCACGCGCTTGGAGGCGAACGCGGCCTCCTTCTGCACGCCCATCAGGCCCCAGACCTGCGCGTTGCCGTTCTTGTCGGCGCGCTGGGCGTGGACGATGGTCACGTCGGGGCGCAGCGCGGGCACGGTCGCGAGCGTCTCGCCGGTGTAGGGGCAGTCCACGGTCTTGATGCGCGGGTTGGCCTTCGGGATGTCGGTGTCCTGGTAGTTGCGCAGCGGCCAGAACGGCAGGTTGGCCGCTCCCGCCGACAGGCGCGCGACCATCCCGAAGTGCGAGTACTCCTCGATCTCGAGCGTCGGGGGCTTGGCCTCGACGGCGCGGCGGAACGCGTGCAGCGAGCCGACGCCCGGGTTGCCCGCCCACGAGAACACCAGCTTCTTGGCCACGCCCGCCTGGATCATCTGGTCGTACACCAGGTCCGGCGTCAGGCGCGCGAGCGTCAGGTCCTTCTTCTTCTGGCGGATGATCTCGTGTCCCGCCGCGAAGCAGATCAGGTGCGTGAAGCCCTCGATGACGACCGTGTCGCCGTCGCGGACCAGGGAGGCGACGGCCTCCTTCATGCTGAGGACCTTGTTCTTCATAGGCGGCATTCTAGCGAATCGGCGGGCGCTCGTCACGGCCCAGGAACAGGACCGCGCAGCCCAGCATCGCGGCGCCGAACGCCCAGATGCCCGGCATGAGCAGCGCCAGTCCCGCGTGCAAGACGGCCACGCCGGCGACGCCCCAGCGCGGGCGCAGGATCAGGACGAACGGGAGCGCGGCCTCGGCGAGCACGACGGCGCCCGCCAGCGCGGCGGAGCGCCCGGGGGCCGCGGCCGCCCACGCGCCCAGGGCCGCCGTCGGCCCCAGCCCGCTCATCCCGCGCGCGCTCAGCTGCGCGAACAGGGCGAGAAGCGGCTCTCCGTTCCCGAAGCCGTCGCGCGCTTTATAAAGGACGGAGGCCGCGTAGACGAGCAGCAGCTGGGCTTGGACAAGGGCGAGGACGGGACGAGGCGCCGCTTCGAAGTCCGCGTCCGCCGGCTCCGGCGGGTCCAGCGCGAGCGCCAGGAAGGTCAGCGTCAGCAGCATCTTCTGGTTGAACCAGCACTGCGTCAGCGAGACGCATAGAAGCGCCGCCCCCAGGCGCACCGCCGCGCGGCGCGCGACGCCGGCGGCGACCGCGGCCCCGCACGCGATCTGCAGCGCCCACAGCGCGGCGGCCGCCGCGGGCGGCAGGAGCGGGAGCGCGGCGAGATGGCGCAGCCAGAGGTCGCCCGCCTGGCCGCTCAGGTGCCCGGCCGCCAGTTCTTGGAGCGCCAGCCCCGCGAGCGCGGCGCCGAGCAGCGCGTAGCTCCAGCGCACGGCGCGCGCGGAGCAGGGGCGGTCGAAGAGGCCCGTCATCGCGGGCACGCGTCCTCGCGCGTCCCGTCCGCGCGCCACTCCAGGCTCCACGGCGCCCGCGCGGGCCGCGTGCGGCAGACGAACGCCGCGACCGCGCGCGCCGTCTCCCGGTCGGGGACGTACAGGTCGCGCGGAACGAAGCGGGCGAGGTCCTCGCTCGCGCCCGTCGCGTCGACGAGGGCCGCCTCGACGCGCTCCATCCGGGCGAACATCCTCCATCCCGGCAAGGCGGGGAACACGAGTCCCGCCGCCGCCCAAGCGACCTCCAGGGCGAACAGCGCGGCGCAGACGGCGGGCAGGCGGGACTTCGTCGTCCTAAGCCAGCGCGGTCAGGCTCTCGTCCAGGATCTCGAGGCCCTTGTCCACGTCATGCTCGTCGAGCACGAGGGGCGGGGCGATGCGGATCGTGGACTTGCCGCAGCCGAGCAGGAGCAGGCCCTTCGAGAAGGCGACCTTCTCCAGCTCGCCGACGAGCTCGGACGCGGGCTCCTTGGTCTTGCGGTCCTTGACGAACTCGACGCCGATGAACAGGCCGACGCCGCGGACGTCGCCGATGACCTCGTGCTTGGCCTGCAGCTTCTTGAGGCCCGCCAGCAGGCGCTCGCCCATCTTCTTGGCGTTGGCGGCGAGCTCGCTCTCGACGAGCTCGAGCGTGGCGAGCGCGGACGCGCAGGCGACGGGGTTGCCGCCGTAGGTCGAGCCGTGCGAGCCGCGCGGCCAGGTCATCACCGACTCCTTGGCGATGATCGCGCCGATCGGCATGCCGGAGCCCAGGCCCTTGGCCGACAGGATCACGTCGGGCTCCACGCCGTAGTGGTCGGCCGCCCACATCCTGCCGGTGCGGCCGACGCCGGTCTGGATCTCGTCGAAGACCAGGACGATGCCGTACTCGTCGCAGATCGCGCGCCAGAACTCCAGGAACTCCTTGTGCGGCAGCGCGTAGCCGCCCTCGCCCTGCATCGGCTCCATGAACACGGCGGCGACCTCGTCGGGCGACACCTGGGTCTCGAACAGCTGGTGCGCGGCCTTCACGCAGTCCTCGAGCGTGTTGTGGTACGGGTTGTGGAACGGCAGGTGGTACACGCCCGGCAGCAGCGGGCCGAAGCCCTTGCGGTACTTCACCTTGGAGCTCGACAGCGACATCGCCGCGTAGGAGCGGCCGTGGAAGGCGTTGTGGAAGGAGATCAGCGCGTGGCGCTTGGTGTGGTGGCGCGCCAGCTTCACCGCGCCCTCGACCGCCTCGGTGCCCGAGTTGGTCAGGAACACGCGGCGCTTCTCCTTGCCCTTGACCGACTTGGCCAGCTTCTCGACCAGGTCCGAGAAGCCCTCGTAGTAGAAGTCCGTGCCGCACATGTGCAGGAACTTGCCGGCCGCCTCCTGGATCGCCGCGGTCACCTTCGGGTGCGCGTAGCCCGTCGAGGACACCGCGATGCCCGCCATCCAGTCGATGAAGCGGTTGCCGTCCACGTCCTCGACCATCGCGCCCTTGCCGCTGGCGATGACGAGCGGGTACTCCTTGATGTAGGACGGCGACGCGTTCGCGGCGTCGCGCGCGATGACCGCCTTGCCCTTCGGGCCGGGCGGGGGGACGACGATGCGCGGGTAGTCGTGCGCGGACGCCTTCGGGGACTTCGCGGGGGCGGTCTTGGTGGCCATGACGATGTTCCTTTATTCCATGATGGTGCGGCTCTGCTCGCGCATGAACTGCGTGACGTAGTAGGGGCCGCAGCCGCCCTTGCCCGTCGAGCCCGAGCCCTTCCAGCCGCAGAACGACTGCACGCCGGGCCAGGCGCCGGTGGTGGCGCCGGTCGGGCGGTTGGCGTAGCACACGCCGGCCTCGATCTCGTCGAAGTACTTCGAGATCTCGTCCTTCTTGGCGGTGAAGATGCCGGCCGTCAGGCCGTACTCGGCGCGGTTCGACTCGGCGATGGCCTGGTCGATGTCCTTGACCTTGCCCACCGCGAGGATGGGGACGAATAGCTCGCGCATGAAGATCTCGTGGTCCAGCGGCAGCTCGACGACGGTCGGCTCGACGAAGTGGCCCTTGTCGAAGACGCCGCCCTTCAGGCGGCCGCCGCCGACGAGGATCTTGCCGCCCTTCTTGGCGGACTCGATCGCGCCCTCGAAGGTCTTGACCGCCTTCGCGTTGACCACGGGGCCGAAGAACACGTCCTTCTGCGACGGGTCGCCGCTGACGATCGCCTTGGTCTTCTCGACGAGCTTGGCGACGAACGCGTCGTACACCTTCTGGTGGACGTACACGCGCGAGCAGGCCGAGCACTTCTGGCCCTGCAGGCCGAACGCGGACTTCATCACGCCCTGGGCGGCGTCGTCCAGGTTCGCCGTCTCGGACACGTAGGTCGGGTTCTTGCCGCCCAGCTCCATCAGCGCGGGCTTCGGGTAGACGGAGGAGAACTCCTTGACCATCTTCATCCCGATCTCCTTCGAGCCGGTGAAGACGATGCCGTCCACGCCGGGGTGCTTCCAGAACGAGTCGCCGATCACCGAGCCCAGGCCGGTGACGAAGCTGAACAGCCCGCCGGGGATGCCCGCCGCCTTGTAGCACTCGTAC